>JACRCB010000071.1 GCA_016219165.1 Deltaproteobacteria bacterium
CCTCCTTGAGCCTCCGGGCTATGCAGTCCACGGCCTCGCAGCCCTGCGTGACGGCGTTTTTTATGAGGCCCATGCCCCCGAGCTCTCCGGCGATGAAAACGCCCTTTATGTTCGTCTCGAAATCCGGGGTAAGATAGGGCAACTCGACCCCGCGCGCGGCTGTGCCGAAAACAAGGGTAATGGCCCCAACCGGACAGGCCGCGGCGCATGCGCCGTGCCCGATGCATAGGGAGGCGTTAATGAGCTTCCCCTTCCCGCCGGACAGCCCTATTATGTCCTTTTCCGGGCAGGACGTTACGCACGCCCCGCTCCCTATGCACTTCACCGGGTCTATACGCGGATGGATGGAGACCGGCTCGTGAGTGCCGTATTCCCGCGCCATTGCCACCTTCTTCCTCGTCCTCTCGGACTGCTGCCTGCGGCGCAGGATGTAAAAACCCAGAACCGGCGCGAGGATTGCGATGGATACCAGAAGCGATAAAATACAGCCACCTCCCTTATGCGTATCCCTTTGGTGCCTTTGAAGTTACGCCCCGTCCAAAAAAAAAGGACGGCCCTCAACAGCCGCCCTTTTTGCGTTTATCTTATGCTTGCGCCCTCCCCGTGCATTCCACCCGACCGGCCATGCCGGTCTCCACCACGCATCCGTCCCGTATCAGCCCTCGCAGAACCCCTTAAGCAGTTTTGCCCTCGTAGGGTGGCGGAGCCTCCTTATGGCCTTTGCCTCTATCTGGCGCACCCTCTCCCTCGTAACCCCTAAAACCTTCCCGACCTCTTCGAGGGTATAGTCCTGCCTCTCGCCTATACCGAACCTCATCTTCAATACCTTCTGCTCTCGCGGGGTGAGGCTGTCCATGGCCATGTTGGTCTGGTACGAGAGGTCCTTGTCTATCGCGGACTCGGCAGGGGACGGGGACTTCTCGTCCTCTATGAAATCCCCGAGGGAACTCTCCTCGTCATCGCCTATGGGGGTCTCAAGGCTCAACGTCTGCTTCATGAGCCTTAATATCCTCCTTACCTTGGATATAGGGATATCCATCCTATCGGCTATCTCCTCCGAGTCGGGCTCCCTGCCGAGTTCCTTAAGGAGTTGACGCGAGGTCTGGAGAAGCCTGTTTATCGTCTCTATCATGTGGACCGGTATCCTTATGGTCCTTCCGTGGTCCGCAATGCTCCTTGTGATTGCCTGGCGTATCCACCATGTGGCGTAAGTAGAAAACTTATAGCCCTTCTTGTAGTCGAATTTATCGACCGCCTTCATAAGCCCTATGTTGCCTTCCTGAATGAGGTCGGAGAACTTAAGCCCAAGGTTCACGTACCGTTTGGCGATGCTCACAACGAGCCTTAAGTTCGCCTCTATGAGCCCCTGCTTCGCCTCCCACATATTGTAGTCGTGTATCTTGACCTCCCGCGCGAGTTCCTTCAACCCGGCCCGCTTCATGCCGAGTTTCCTCATTATCCGCCTTATCCTTAATTTCGCGCGTTCGGACTTTTTCGGGCCCCTCTTTTTCTCCTCCCTCTCGACGAATTCTTCAAGCCGCACAATCCTGTTTACTATCGCCGATATCACCAATATCGAGAGGCTCATGTCTTTAAGCGCCTTGTAGGCGTTTTCAGGCTTTCTCCTCTTCAGTTTTTCTATCTTCCCTATTATCTCGGAGACATAGAGTTCATCGAACTGCCCCTCCTCGGCCTCTTCGAGAAGTTTTCTTATGGATGTCTTCTCCTCTTTTATCCTCTCCGTAATCATGGATATTTCCCTCATGGCAAAGGGACTTGAGAGCGTAAGTTTTTTAAGCACGTTCATTGCGTCCTCTATCTTCTTCGCGAGTACTATCTCCTCCTCCCTTTTAAGGAGCGAGACCGCGCCCATCTCCCTCATGTATATCCTTACAGGGTCCTCTACCCTCTCCACCTCGAGCGCCTCTTCCGCTTTCGCCTCGGGGATATCGCCCTCCGCCGCCTTTTCAGCGGTATCCACGACCTCTATCCCGAGTTCCCCGAGAGTTTCAAGAAGGTTGTCCATCTCCTCAACGGAAAAATTCTCATCCGGGAAGGCGTCGTTTATCTCGTCATAGGTAAGGAAACCCTTTTCCTTACCGGTATTTATGAGGCTCAGGATGTCGTTATTCGCGGTGCTCAAGTTCGTCGCCATGGGTATCTGTCCTTATATGTATTTTAGCACAAAATTTAAGGGAGTTTTTAAATTATCACTATATCACAGGTTCGGTTACCATGTCAAGGCGGGAAGAGGTTAAAAAAAGCATGCCGCCCGGGGTTTTGGGCGGACGGCAAAAAAAATTTAATTGATGACTTTTCACCTGTTTTTTGTTATTTTTAGAGTCTTGTCCGACCTGTAAAAAGTTTCCATAAGGGTTCCTCATAATCATCGTCAACGGAGGACTTGATGGCGAGAAAAAAATTCGTTTACTTTTTCGGCGAAGGAACCGCCGAAGGCAACGGCAATCTGAAGGAACTCCTCGGAGGGAAGGGGGCGGGATTGGCGGAGATGACGAACATCGGCCTTCCCGTGCCCGCCGGTTTTACGATAACGACCGAGGTCTGCGGCATATATTATAAAAGCAGCAAAAAATATCCGCCCGGGCTCAGGGAAGAGGTTGAAAAAAACTTAAAGAGGCTCGAAAGACTCGTCGGCAAAACCCTCGGAGACCCCGCGGACCCACTCCTCGTATCCGTAAGGAGCGGGGCGGCGAGGAGCATGCCGGGCATGATGGAGACCATCCTTAACCTCGGGCTCAACGATAAGAGTGTGGAGGGGCTTGCAAAAAAAACATCCAACAGGCGTTTTGCCCTCGACGCGTACAGGCGTTTCATAACCATGTTCGGCGCCACGGCGATGCGCGTGGCGAGGGAAAAATTCGAGGAGGAACTCGAAGACGTAAAAGAGAGGCTTACCAGAACCCGCCTTAAAAAGGGAAGGGGCAAGGTCTTTGACACGGACATAAACGAAGGGGAACTCGTTGAAGTAATAAGAAGGTTCAAAAAGGTCTACAGGGATAATACGGATAAAGACTTTCCGCAGGACCCTGTAGTTCAACTATGGGGCGCCATAGATGCGGTGGTAGGCTCATGGATGGCCGACAAGGCCGTAACGTACAGACGCGTTGAGAAAATCTCCGGGCTCCTCGGAACCGCGGTGAATATCGTCCAGATGGTCTTCGGCAACAAAGGGGGCGGCTCGGGCACGGGCGTATGCTTTACCAGAGACCCCAATACCGGAAAGAACGTGTTTTACGGAGATATCCTCATGAACGCGCAGGGCGAGGACGTTGTCGCGGGCATACGCACCCCGATTCATTTAAACGACTTGAAAAAGAAGATACCCCCCATATACCGCCAACTCGCCGAGGTGAGGAAAAGACTCGAAAGGCGCTACAGAGACATGCAGGATATAGAGTTCACCATAGAGGAAGGGAAACTCTACATCCTCCAGACCCGAAACGGGAAAAGAAGCCCCCGCGCCTCTTTCGAGATAGCCTCGGACATGGTAAGGGAGAAACTTATCTCGAAAGAGGAGGCCCTCCTGAGGATAGCCCCCGAGGACATAGAGAGGCTCTTCTACCCGGTCGTAAGCCCTGACATCCCTTCCGGAGAATTGAAGGAAAAATTCTTCGCGTCCGGCATACCGGCCGTTCCCGGCGCGGCATCGGGGCACATCGTGCTGAGCGCAAAGGACGCCGAGGACTGGGCCGCAAAGGGCAAAAGCGTAATCCTCGTAAGGAAAGAGACAAGCCCCGAGGACGTGGGGGGGATGCATGCCGCAAAAGGGATACTCACCGCCAGAGGGGGAAAGACCTCCCATGCCGCGGTCGTTGCGAGGGGATGGGGAAAGTGCTGTGTCGTCGGGTCTGAAGACCTCGTTATAGATTACCTTCAAAAGACTGTGTCCGTGTGAGAGACAACCCAGAAAGAAGGGGACGAGATAACCTTAAACGGCTCGACCGGAGAGGTCTTTAGAAGTTCCCTTCCCCTCATCAAGCCGGAACTTCCGCAGGCATACAAGACCGTCATGAGGTGGGCCGACGCCGTGCGGACCTTGAAGGTCAGGACGAACGTGGACACCCCTTACGACGCCGAGAACGCCGTAAGGCTCGGGGCGGAGGGCATAGGACTCTGCAGGACCGAGCACATGTTCTTCGATACGAACGAAAGACGTCTCGCCATACAGAAGATGATAATCTCCGACGACGTGGAAACGAGGAAAAAGGCCCTCGCCGACCTCCTCCCCTTCCAGAAAAAAGACTTTATGGGGATTTTCAGGGTAATGGAGGGGAAACCGGTAACCATAAGATTACTGGACCCGCCGCTTCACGAATTCGTCCCGCATACCGAAAACGGCCAGAAGCACCTTGCGCAGGCGCTCTCCATGCCTTTCCATCTGGTAAAAAGAAAGATAGACCGTCTCCACGAGGCGAACCCCATGCTCGGCCACCGCGGGTGCAGGCTCTGCATCACGTATCCCGAAATACTCGAAACCCAGGTGCGCGCGATAATGGAGGCCGCATGCGAATGTAAAAAGAAAGGGGTCAGGGTGAGTCCCGAAATAATGCACCCCCTCGTCATAGACAGGAAAGAACTCGAAATCCTCACGACGGCGACGAGAGAGGTGGCGGAAAAGGTGATGGGGGAAGAAGGGGTTAGTGTAAATTACCTCGTCGGGACCATGATAGAGGTCCCCAGGGCCGCGCTCCTCGCGGATAGCATCGCCGAGGTTGCGGAGTTTTTCTCGTTCGGCACGAACGACCTGACGCAGATGACCCTTGGTATGAGCAGGGACGACGCCGGACGGTTCCTCCCCGATTATGTGGACGAAAAAAAGGCCGGGATACTCAAAAACGACCCCTTCCAGTCGCTCGACATAGAAGGGGTGGGGCAGCTCATGACCGGGGCCATTGAAAAGGGGAGAAAGACGAGAAAAAAATTGAAGATAGGCATCTGCGGGGAGCACGGCGGAGACCCGGAAACGGTCGCGTTCTGCCACAAGAATGATTTCGACTATGTCTCCTGCTCGCCTTTCAGAGTCCCCATCGCGCGCCTTGCCGCCGCTCATGCGGAACTCAAGTGGCCGAAACGCAGGAAATAAAAGACCGCGGCGCCTCCTTGAACCGCCTCTAAAGAGGCGGAATTCCAGCCCCAAAAAATCTTCGACTTTTTGGGGACCCCGGGATTACAGCGAGCATTCCGTTCAAAACCCCCGGCTTATCAACATCACCCATATACCTTTTTTACCACAACAGATAGTATTACCCCCTTTTATTCCCCCCTTTAAGTTGTATTTTTTCCTTTACAACGTCCTTAAACTTTGCTAAATTCGGGATTGAAGAAATGAAGATAAAAAAACTCTCAATCCACGGTTTTAAATCCTTCCCTGACAGGGTGCAGTTTACCTTTCCCTCCGGCACATCCGCCGTTGTCGGCCCTAATGGCTGCGGAAAAAGCAACGTCGTGGACGCCATAAGGTGGGTCCTCGGCGAGCAGAACGCCCGCCACCTCCGGGGGAAACTCATGGAGGACCTGATATTCACCGGAAGCGATTCGAGAAAACCCGTGGGCATGGCCGAGGTAACCCTTACCCTCTTGAACGAGGAAGGGAAGTCCCCCGCGGCTTACGCAAACTTTACCGAGATAGAAATCCTTAGGCGCCTCTACAGGTCGGGCGAGAGCGAATACTTCATAAACAAGGTCCCATCGCGCTTGAGGGACATAGTGGACCTCTTTACCGACACGGGGATAGGCACAAGGGCATACTCGATAATCGAACAGGGGCAGGTGGGATGGCTCGTAACCGCCAAGCCCGAGGAGAGGAGGACTCTCTTCGAAGAGGCCGCTGGGATAAACAAATACAGGCACAAAAAAGAAGAGGCCCTGCGGAAACTCGAATCTACGAGACAGAACCTTTTAAGGGTGAGCGATATCATAGGGGAGGTGAAACGCCAGCTGAATTCCCTCCTCCGCCAGGCAAAAAAGGCCGAGAGGTACAAACTCCTGAAGGACGAACTCAGGGAGGCGGACCTATATCTCGCGCGGCTCGAATGGGGGCGTATAAGCGAAGAGAAAGAGGAACTTCAAAAACAACTTAACGCCCTTGAAGACCGGGAGATAACCCTGTCCGCAAGGATGGGCGAAAAAGAGGGCGAGGCCGGGGGGTTGAATGTCGAATACCTCAGAAAAGAAGACGATTACAAGAAACTGAGAGAAAGGGCATACGAGGCCGAAAAACTCATAGCCGAAGAAGAGCGGAGCATCGAACTCGTGAGGCTCAGGGGCGAGGAACTCAGGAAATCCGCGGAGCGGCTCTCCTTCGAGACAGAGGAACTCGTAACGCGGAAGGCAGGGCTTGCCGACGAAATAGAGGGGCTGCGGACCGAACTCGGCAGGCTCGAAAAGACCCTCGGAGAGGAGAGGGCGAGATTCGATGAGAACGAATCCGCGCTCGTCGTCCTCACCAATGCCTTAAAAGAAAAAGAGGCCCTCCTTAGAGAGGGGGAGACCGTATCCCTCCAAGGCTCCGCAAGACTCTCCGACATAAGGCATTCGATACAGAACTGCCTGAGGGAAGAGGAGTTGATTCGCGCAAAAGAGGCGAAACTCAAGGGCGAAGAAGGAGAACTCGGAAGGACCCTCTCGGAGAAGAAATCCTCATGCGCGGAGTCAACCAAGGTACTGGAAGGCATATTGAGGAAAAAGGCGTTCAGGGAATCTGAAATCAGTAACGTCGGGCATGTGCTGGATGAACTTGCCGCGGAAAGGCTCCATAAAGAAGGGCCGCTCGAGGCCCTCAAGGAGGAACTCTCCTCGAAGAGGGCAAGGCTCGGCGCCCTCGAAGAAATCTCCGCGGACGGCGCCGCCGTAACGTTGATGGAAGGACACACGACGGCCGGGGTCTACGGGTTTGTCTCGGACTTTATCGAGACGAGCCCCGGATACGAAAAGGCGGTCGAGGCGGTCCTGGGCGAGAGGCTCAACTATGTAATAGTGGAGAGCCAGAAACAAGGGATGGAGGCCGTAGAGCAGCTTAAAAAGTCCGGCGGGAGGGGAGGCTTCATACCCGTAAAAGAGTCGAGGGCCCTAAAAACGGACGACCGCGCCCCGGAGGGGACAATAAACCTGAAAGACGAAATCACGGTGAAAAACGGCTACGGCAGCATCATTAAAAACCTCCTCGAAGACGTCGTGGTTACGGATAGTTTCGAGAGCGCCATCGAAATCTGGAAAAGAAACGGCATACAAAAAACCTTCGTAACTACGGAAGGAGAGATGATAGACCCCCGGGGGATTATAACGGGGGGGCACGCCAACGGAGGAGGCGTTCTCAGGAAAAGAAAAGAGATTAAGGAACTCACCTCCGGGATAGAAGATATTGAGCAAAGGCTCTACGGCCTCGACGAGGAACTAAAAGGCATGGATAGTTACACCGCGAGTTCGAAGGCCCTCATGGAAAGTTCCAGGGAGCGCCTTTATAAAGACGACATCGAGAGGGTAAACTGCGAGGCGGGGCTTAAAAGGGCGGAAGAGGAAATAAAAGAACTCGCGGCGAGAATCTCCTCAATCTCCACGGAACTCCTCTCGGCCGAAAAAGAAGAGAACTCCGTAAGAGAAAAAAAACTGATGCTTTCCGGCGAGAGGGAATCCCTTGAAAAAGACGGGGAGAAGAGGGATGAACTCATAAAGACGCTCTCCCTCGAGGTCCTCTCCATTAAAGAGAAGAAGGAAGAAAAGGCCCGGCTTTCAACCGATGTAAGGGTTCTGCTCGCCTCCCTCACCGAAAGGTTTGAACACCTTAAGAACCAACTTGCCGAAAAACAGGAATCCGTAAAGGAGATAGAGGGAAAGGTCAGGTCGAAAAAAGAAGAGATAGAGGGAAGCGGCCGCGAGATAGAAGCGAAAAAAGAAGAAGAAAAGGGACACATAAAGGTTCTCGAAGAACTCCTCCTTAAAAAAGACGCCCTCAAAAAAGAGGAGACCCACGGCGAGGAAGGCCTTTCAAGCCTATCGGCGAGGATAAAATCCCTTGAAGGCGAATGCAAGGCCCTGAGAGCGGACATCGAGGCCGTAGGGGAAGGGAAGGGGGAACTTTCGCTTAAACTCAAGGAATTCGTCCTTTCGCTCGGAAACCTCAAGGAAAAGGCCATAGAAAGATACGGCGCGGACATCTCGGCAGGGGGGGGAGGAAGCCCGCCCGAAATGCTGCTAAACCTTCCACTCGAGGTTCTAAATGAAAAGGTAAAAGAACTCAGGGAAAAGATAGGAATGATGGGTGAGGTAAGCCTTGCCGCGCTTGAGGAATACAAGGAACTCGAAGGCAGGCACAACTTCCTCCTCGAACAGCAAACAGACCTTACGAAGAGTGTGGAAACGCTTCAGAACGCAATATCGAGAATCAACAGGACAACGCGGGAACGTTTCCAGTCCACATTCGACGAGGTGAACAGGAAATTCATGGAGACCTTCCCCAGATTCTTTAACGGAGGAAGGGCGGAATTGAAGCTTGTGGGCGAGGAAGACATTCTGGAGAGCGGGATAGAGATAGTGGCCCAGCCGCCCGGGAAAAAACTCCAGATTATAAGCCTCCTTTCGGGCGGGGAAAAGGCCCTTACCGCGACAGCGCTCATATTCTCGATATTCTCCATAAAGCCCTCCCCCTTCTGCCTCCTCGATGAAGTGGACGCCCCCCTCGATGACGCTAACGTCGACAGGTTCAACGGCTTCGTAAAGGAGATGTCCGAGATAAGCCAGTTCATCCTCATAACCCACAATAAAAGGACGATGGAGATGGCGGATACCCTCTTCGGGATAACGATGGAAGAGCCGGGGGTAACGAAGGTTGTGGCGGTGAACCTGTAACTGCCGTTTCGAGGCCGGCGCACGCAGGCCCCGGAAAACTCTCAATTTTAGAAGATGCCTTTCAAAAAAATCCTCAAAGAACTTACGGAAAAAACCGGCGCC
Organism: Deltaproteobacteria bacterium; assembly: GCA_016219165.1. Taxonomy (GTDB): domain Bacteria; phylum Desulfobacterota; class GWC2-55-46; order GWC2-55-46; family DRQE01; genus JACRCB01. Next base: position 8,968 of record JACRCB010000071.1, read on the forward strand.
AGCGGCGCAATCCTTCTCGACCGGGACGGCGAGGCCGTGGATTCCTTCGTAACCTCCTCGGGCCTCGAACTCAAGGCCATAGGCGCGCACAAAGGGATAATACTCAATATGCTGAAGGACGCGCAGAACCGCGCAAACGGCGGAGGCGAGGTTTGTTCAATAGGCATAACGACCAAAAACGCAAGGCTTGCCATATCGGCCATGAAAGACGGCTACTATCTCGTGGTTACGCTTGAGAGGGAAAACGGAAACGGCTCTTTCGGGAAGGTCTTCCTTGAGGCTAAAAAGGCGATAGGGGCAATCGAGAGAGAGATGGGGTAAGGCCCCCGCGCGCCCAGCACCACTTTTGACAGGATTTCCTCTATAACATTCAAAGCCAACGTGTCAAAAGTGGTGCTGGACACGCCCACACCCCCTCACTTCCCGAACATCATCCTGACCGCGACCAAAAGCAAGAATCCCCCGAAGAGCCTCTTTAAGAGCAAGTCCGGTACCGGCTGTATCATCTGCGCCCCCATAAGGCCTCCGAAGAAAAAACCGAGGCATATAAGAGGTGTGGCATGGAGGTCCACATAACCGTTGGTATAGTATCTCCATGCCGCAAGAAGCCCTATGGGAGGGACCATTATGGCAAGGGTCGTCCCCTGGGCCGAGTGCTGGGAAAAACCGAATATATAGACGAGGGCCGGGATTAATATGACCCCTCCTCCGAGGCCGAAGATTCCGCCGAATATGCCCGCTACAAGGCCGAGGGCAAGGAATTCAATTACGATAAGCATGGCCGCCTCCTTTGTTATCGTGTGGGGTCTAAACCGGGTGTATACCATATGATGCGCGCTGCCGGCAAGAAAGAGCGAACATCTCTCCACGGAACACCCGTGCCGGCTGCCGAAGCCGCTCCAGCCGGGGACATTCGCCCGCCCGGCCTCCCGTGCGGGTAGGTGCCAGCATCCTGCATATTTTAGCAAAAATAAAGAAGTTTTCAACCTTTCCAAAGGGTATTTTTCTTGACTTTTCACGGATATTTCAGTATTGATATATTTGCTGCGGATTGAATTGCGGTTGGGAGCCGCACCCGGAACCGATGAAAATAGGCTCTATCGAACTTAACAGAACTCCCGCGGTCGCCGGTGTAATAACCGGCCCCGTTACCAGAAAGATTCTTGCAAGGGCGAAAAGGGAAGGGGCGGACTTAATCGAACTCAGGCTCGATACCCTGAAGGATAGAGACCCCGGGAAACTAAAGGAAGCGCTGGGGAAGAGGCCGCGGGGGGTGCCAATCCTCCTCACGATAAGGGATAAAAAAGAGGGGGGGAGGTTCCACTTAAGCGACGGCGAAAGGATGAGCCTCTTTACCGAACTTATTCCTTCTGTGGACGCCGTTGACATCGAACTGAGTTCAAAGAAAATCCTCGCAGATGCCTTCAAGGCCGCCCGCAGGTCCGGAAAAACCGTTATAGTCTCTTACCACAATTTCAAAACCACGCCGGGAAAAAAGAGGCTTGCCGGAATAATAAGGGATGCCCGAGGAAAAGGGGCCGACATCGTCAAGGTCGCAACCCTCGCAAAGAATAAAGGCGACCTGCTAAGACTCTTAAACATACTCGCCGGCAACAAGAACATGATAGTCGTAGCCATGGGAAGATACGGAAGGGTTTCGAGGGTTATCCTCCCTTTCCTCGGCTCGCTAATCACCTACGGGGCGCTTACGGAAAAGACCGCGCCAGGGCAATTCGGGCTTAAAGAACTCAAAAATATTTTTTCCGAACTCGGCGTCTGAAAAATACAAAAAACATCGCGGAGGCATTGATGTCTGTAAGGGTCGCAATCAACGGATTCGGCAGGATAGGAAGGAACGTATTGCGGTGCGCGCTGAAAGAAAAAAAAATCGAGATCGTCGCGGTAAACGACACAACCGACGCGCCAACACTCGCGCACCTTTTGAAATACGATTCTATATACGGACGTATTGACGCGGAGGTCAAGGCCGAAGGCTCCTCAATCGCCGTCGACGGCCGCAATATCAGGGTGACGGCGGAGAAAGACCCCTCGAAACTGCCGTGGAAGGACATGGGGGTTGACATAGTTCTGGAAAGCACCGGGCTCTTTACAAACCGCGAGAAGGCCGGACTGCATATAGAGGCAGGCGCAAAGAAGGTCGTAATATCCGCGCCCGCGCAAGGGGAGGACATAACAGTCTGCATGGGGGTTAACAATACCCGCTACGACCCCAAAAAACACAATATAGTCTCCAATGCATCCTGCACCACGAACTGCCTCGCCCCGGTTGCAAAGGTCATCCACGAAAACTTCGGCATAAAAAAGGGCCTCATGACGACCGTCCATGCCTATACGAACGACCAGAAGATACTCGACCTCCCTCATAAGGACCTGAGGAGGGCGAGGGCCGCGGCCTTATCCATGATACCCACTTCCACGGGCGCGGCAAAGGCGATAGGATTGGTCCTGCCGGAACTCAAGGGGAGGCTCGACGGGCTTGCGGTAAGGGTGCCGGTGGCCGCGGTTTCGCTCGTCGACCTCGTTGTGGAACTCGAAAAGAAGGCGGGAAGAGAGGAGATAAACGCGGCGGTAAAGAAGGCCGCCGAGCGAGACCTCTTGGGCATACTCGAATACTCCGACGAGGAGTGCGTCTCGATAGACTTTAAGGGGAACCCCCATTCCGCCATCTTCGATTCCCTCTCCACAAAAACGGCGGACGACATGGTAAAGGTTTTAAGTTGGTACGATAACGAATGGGGTTTCTCGTGCAGGGTGCGGGACCTTATGCTCTATATGGCGGAAAAGGGCATTTGAGCCGCCCGGAAAAGACAGCGCCCGCAAGACCCTGTGCATCTAAAAGTTTCTCAAGGGAGTCCTGAGGGAAACTTTCCACGAATGGTTCCCATTATGGTATCGGGAGGTTTCAGAGATTGATTGAGAGAGTCACATCCATAGACGACCTGGATATAAAGGGCAAGAGTGTCCTTATAAGGGTGGATTTCAACGTTCCCCTCGACGACAAGGGGAATATTACCGACGACACGCGAATCCGCAGCGTCCTGCCCACGATAAACTACGCCCTCGATGAGAATGCAAAGATAATACTCGCATCCCATCTCGGGCGGCCGACGGGTAAAAATGATACCGGCCTCTCCCTTGCCCCGGTTGCAAAGAGGCTTTCGAGATTGCTGGAAAAAGAGGTAAGGCTCGCGCCGGATTGCATAGGCACGGAGGTAAGAAAGATGGTCTCCGAGATGAACCCCGGCGACATAGTTCTCCTTGAAAACCTGAGGTTCCACCGCGGGGAGGAGAAAAACGACGATGGGTTCGGAAGGAAACTTGCCGAACTTGCGGACGTATACATAAACGACGCCTTTGCAACCGCCCACCGTCAGCATGCATCCACCGTCGCCGTAACGAACTATGTCAATACGGTGGGCGCGGGGTTCCTTATGAAAAAGGAACTCACCTATTTCTCGAGGGCCTTTGAAAACCCCGTAAGGCCCCTTGTCGCCATCATAGGAGGCAAAAAGGTGTCCGACAAGATAGAGGTCCTTACCATCCTCTGCGAAAAGGCGGATAAACTCATAATAGGCGGCGGTATGGCGCTTACATTCTTCGACGCGCTCGGCTACGAGGTGGGAAAGTCCTTCAGCGAAAAAACGGTCCTCACGAAGGCGAAGGAGGTTCTGCTGAAGGCGAGGAAAAAGGGGATAAAACTCTATCTGCCGGTCGACTTTGTGGTTGCCGACAGATTCAGCCCCTCCGCCGAGACAAAGGTCGTCCCCTATCAGGAGATACCCAAGGACTGGATGGCCCTCGACATAGGCCCGGCGACCGTAACGCTTTTCTCCGAAGCCATCCAGAGCGCAAAGACGATACTGTGGAACGGCCCGATGGGGGTATTCGAGATGGACGCCTTCAGCCGCGGCACGTTCGCGATGGTGAGAAATGTGGCCGACTCATACGCCCTGACCATAGTGGGCGGCGGGGATACCGACGTCGCGGTGCACCGGGCGGGCGAGTTCGCAAAGATGAGTTACATATCGACGGGGGGCGGGGCGTTCCTCGATTTAATCAAGGGTAACGACCTTCCCGGAATAACCGCGCTCAAGAGAAAAATAAAGAAGGCCGCATCATAAAAAGGAGGCCGTGCTTGCTCAGACCTCTTATCGCCGGAAACTGGAAAATGAACACGACCATCAGCCAGGGGGTTGAACTGGTGATGAGGCTGAGGGAGCTTACGCGGGGGGCGGAGGATATCGATATTGTAATCGCCCCTCCTTATACCTCGATATACCATCTCAGGTTTCTCCTTGCCGGCTCCCCCATTAAACTTGCCGCGCAGAACCTCTACATTGAAAAAAACGGCGCATACACGGGCGAGGTCTCCGCGGAGATGCTCAGGGACGTAGGGTGCGAATACGCGATAATAGGACATTCCGAGAGGAGACGGTACTTTAACGAAACCGATGAAACGGTGAATAAAAAAATATTTGCCTCCTTAAGGGCGAACTTGAAGCCCGTTGTCTGCGTCGGGGAGACCCTTGATGAGAGAAAAGACAATAAAACGCTCGGTGTGGTAAAAAGGCAGATAAAGGGCGCGCTCAAGGGGCTCGGCCCCGGGATGGTCAAGGACCTTGTCCTGGCCTACGAACCAGTCTGGGCGATAGGAACGGGCATAAACGCAACCCCGGAGCAGGCGGAGGAGGTGCATAACCGGCTGAGGGACCTCCTCTGCGAAGAATACGGGATGGTCGCAAACGACCTCCGCATCATATACGGCGGCTCTGTCAAGCCCGAGAACATCGATGAATTAATGGCGCAGCCGAATATCGACGGCGCGCTTGTCGGGGGGGCGAGCCTTAATGCCGATGATTTTGCAAGGATAGCGAGGTTCAAAAAATCCCCGAAGGGCAGGTCCTGACGATACAATTTCCACCGTATGCATGCAGGAATGTTGGGGCTGTTGAAAAGCCGTAAAATAGCGTAGCCCTGAAACAAGTTCAGGGCAGGCTCTGTCATGCTGAACTCGTTTCAGCATCCAATAAAATCAAAGTGCTATGAGACCCTGAAACAAGTTCAGGGTGACAAAACAGGGCTTTTTCAATGACCCCGGTTATACCCTAACCCCGTCAACCCTTCAACTCCTTCCACTTCTCCCTGCAGTTTTCACTGCAAAAGAAATGGGTATTTTCTCCTTCCCCGATTTTCAGCGCGAAATCCCTCGGCACATAGGTCCGGCAGACCTCGTCGAATACCGTCTCTTCCTTTTCCCCGCCTCCGCCTTTGAAGGTTTTCTCCCCGTGGCGCGGCTTTTCTTCCGGGGCGCGGCGTTTACTGATGAAACGGTAGACGAGGTAGGCGGCTATGAGCAACAGTATTATCCTCATCTTTCCCCCATCTTTCTGACATCCCCTCTGTCCGTAAGGAGGTCCATCAGTTCACAGACGTTCCTCCCAAGCCCCGGGTGGATAAGAGACGGCGCTATCTCGCAGAGCGGCGTCATCACAAACCCCCTCTTATGGGCGAGCGGGTGGGGTATCTTTAAACCCTCCCTGTCTATGATTTCGTCGCCGTAGAATATTATATCGAGGTCTATGACCCTCGGGCCCCAGCGCCCGGACGAAGGGGTTCTCCCCATGTCCTTTTCTATTGCCTTCAGGAAAAGAAGCAGCCTTATCGGGGGGCGGGAGGTCTCGACCTCAATAACGCAATTTATGAAATCGGGCTGACCGGCCTTTCCCCACGGCCGCGTTTCGTAAAATGAGGATTTTTTGATGAGGGAAATCTTATGGCCTTGGGTGATTGCACCTATGGCCCTGTCGCAGTTCCCTGCCCTCTCGCCGATATTCGAACCTATGGATATGAAGACCCTTTTTCGCATTCCCTCTCACCCAACCCTCTCCGGGAAAACCACTCTAAGAGTGGGTCAGGGGAACCGGGGTTATTTTTTAGGAGTCCTTCCGGAAGGAAGGGCTAAACCCCCGCTTTCACGGGGACTCCAATTTAAAACCTGAGCCCCAACCCCTTAAGCCTCTTCCCCATCTCCTCTATCACCCTGTGCTCATCTTCCTTGTCCTTTGCCTCGAACGTGGCCGAAAACCTCAGATACCTCCCGGCATCGTCCCACGGCACGGTCGATATGAGGGCCTCTTTTATGAGATACTCGGCCGCGTCCTCCGCGCCCGCGAATTTCACCCCGCCCTTTGCAAAAGACGGCGCGCCGGCATAGAGATAGAACGAACCGCCCGGCATCTTTGCGGAGAACCCGGCTTCCGTAAGAGATTCGACCATGAGGGAAAGCCTTCTCTTGTACTTTATAACTATCTTCTCCGTGATATCGGGGTGCTTCAAAGCGTATATGCCAGCCTTCTGGATGGCCATGAACTGGCCTGAATCGAAGTTATCCTTCACATGCGCGAACGCGCTGATTACCGATTCGTTTCCCGCGAGGAACGCAAGCCTCCAGCCCGTCATGTTGAACGCCTTTGAAAAGGAGTGGATTTCGACCCCCACGTCCTTGGCGCCCTCCGCGGAGAGGAAAGACAGGGGCTTCGCGTCGTAGGTGAGCGCGCCGTATGCCGCGTCATGCACGACTACAATGCTATTTTCCTTCGCAAAGGAAACGGCCTCCTCGAAGAACTCCTTTGTAGCGACCGCGCCCGTCGGGTTATTGGGGTAATTGAGATACAAGAGTTTCGCGTTCTTCAATCCTTCTTTGCGTATCGCGCCGAGGTCCGGCAGGAACCCGTTCTCCTCCGATAGCGGCAGCCTTAAAACCCTTCCCCCGTTCCACTGCGCATGGGTCGCCATGACGGGATAGCCGGGCACGGTCGTAAGGACCGCGTCCCCGGGGTTTACAAACGCGTCCGGCAGCATCGCAAGGGCGCACTTCGAGCCGATGGAATGCACCACCTCCCTGTCCGGGTCGATGCCCTCCACCCCGTAGACGTCCTTTAGATACGCCGCGGCCGCGGCCTTGAGTTCCGCTATGCCGTTGTCGGCGTAGCCCCTGTTCTCGGGCTTCCCGCACTCTATCTTCAGGGCCTCGACGACCATGTTGGAGGCCATCTCATCCGGCTCGCCGACCCCGAAATCGAGGAGTTCAACCGAGGGGTTGTTTTTCCTGGCCTCCCTCTTCGCCCTCTTTATCTTCTCGAACTTATAAACCGGCGTCCCCTTGCCGAAACCGGGGCCCCCTATCCTCTCGGCAAAAAGATTATGTATGTAATCCTCGGGCATCTTTACAGATTGCCTCCTTTTACGGTATTTACAAGGCTCCCTATCCCCTCTATCCTCACCTCGACGCAGTCCCCCACCTCCATCTTCCCGATGCCAGAGGGCGTGCCGGTCGCTATTATATCCCCGGGAAGGAGCGTCATCACCTTCGATATGAAACTCAGAAGTTCGTATACGTTGAATATTATGTCCGTGGTCGAGGTGTCCTGCCTTTTCTCTCCGTTAAGGTAGGTCTCTATTTTCACATCGAGGGGGTTCAATCCGGTCTCTATCCACGGGCCTATGGGGGCGAATGTGTCAAACCCCTTCGCCCTCGTGAACTGCACGTCTTTAGCCTGAAGGTCCCGCGCCGTAACGTCGTTGATGCAGGTATAGCCGAGTATGTGGTCCTTTGCGGCCTCTACCCCCACGCCCTTTGCGGCCTTTCCGACGACGACGGCGAGTTCGCCCTCGTAGTCGACCCTATTCGACATCCATGAGGGATAGACAATCTCCCCTCCCGGCCCTATGACCGCGGTCGGCGGCTTCATGAAGAGCAGCGGCTCTTCCGGGATGGGCCTGCCTAATTCCGCCGCGTGCGCCCTGTAATTTAGCCCCGCCGCGACTATCTTCGATGGGAGGACCGGGGGGAGCAGATGAACTTCCGAAAGCGGCCATGAAATATCCCCCTTCATCACCTCGACCTCCTCAAACGTCATGGCGCATCCGAGTACATCCCAGCCTATAGCCTCAAACACCCTCTCGCCCTCTATGACGCCGGAGTGCGTTTTCCCTCCCGCGGAGAACCTCGCAAGCCTCATCTTTTTTTCCTTTCCGTCATCGCCTTGAGTTTAAGCCGAAGCGCGTTTATCTTTATGAACCCTTCCGCATCCTTCTGGTCGTAGACGGTATCCTCCTCGAATGTCGCGTAATGCGGATGGTAAAGGGAATTGTTCGAACTCCTGCCGGCAACCGTAACATTCCCCTTGTAGAGTTTGAGCCTGGCGTTGCCCGTAACGCTTTTTGCCGCCTCGTCAATGAGTTTCTGCATGGCAGTCCTTTCAGGCGCGTACCAGAACCCGTAGTATACGAGTTCGGCGTAGCGCGGGGAGAGGCCGTCCCTCAAGTGCATGAGTTCCCTGTCCATTGTTATGGACTCGACCGCCCTCCGGGCCGCGTGGAGTATGGTCCCGCCGGGTGTTTCATAGACGCCGCGGGACTTCATGCCGACAAACCTGTTCTCAACGCAATCCGCCCTGCCGATTGCGTTCCTCCCCCCGAGGGTGTTGAGCCTTTCGAGAAGTTTTGCCGGAGACAACCTCTTCCCGTCAACGCTTACGGGGTTGCCGTTTTTAAAACCTATCTCGACGTAAGACGGCCTGTCCGGGGCATCCTCCGGCGAGGCCGTCATTACAAACATATCCTCGGGAGGCTCTTTGGACACGTCCTCGAGCGCCCCGCCCTCGAAACTTAGGTGGAAGAGGTTACGGTCCACGCTGTAAGGCTTCGCCTTCGTAGCGGAGACCGGGATACCGTGCCTTTGCGCGTAATCCATCAGGTCGGTCCTGCTCCTCATCGCCCACTCCCTCCACGGCGCAATGACCTTTATATGGGGGTCTATCGAATAATATGCAAGCTCGAACCTCACCTGGTCGTTACCCTTGCCGGTTGCGCCGTGGGCCACGGCGTCCGCCCCGCATTTCCTGGCCACGTCCATCTGCGCCTTTGCTATGAGGGGCCTCGCAATCGAGGTCCCCATAAGATACCCCCCCTCGTAAACGGCGCCCGCCCGGAGCATCGGAAATACAAAATCACGGACGAATTCCTCTTTAAGGTCTTTTATGTAAACCTCTTTTGCGCCTGTCTTGAGCGCTTTCGCCCTCAGGGACTTAACCTCCCCTCCCTGGCCTATGTCCGCCGCAAAGGCTATGACCTCGCAGCCATATTCCTCCTTGAGCCACTTGATGATTACGGAGGTATCGAGCCCGCCGGAATACGCAAGGACAACCTTTTTAACGCTTCCCTTCATATTGCTCCTTCCATCTGTCGTAAAAGACGTTCCTTATGGCCGCCGCGGGTTAGAGGCGCTTTGCCAGACTGAGCGCGGCCAACTAGAGCCCGGCGCGAAGCGACGATAAGAAGCGGCCTCTGGCGTCATCCCGTTAAAAGGCTCTCGAGTATGGCCTTCTGGATATGGAGCCTGTTCCCGGCCTCGTCCCATACCGCCGAGTTCTTACCCTCGAGCACCTCTTCGGTTATCTCCTCTCCCCTGTGCGCGGGCAGACAGTGCATTACCATAGCGTCCTTCTTTGCGAGGGCGAGCACCTCTGAATTTATCTGGTAGCCCTTGAACGCCGCGAGGCGTTTCTTCCTCTCTTTTTCAAAACCCATGCTCGCCCAGACGTCGGTGGTGAGGACGTCGGCGTCTTTTGCGGCCTCTTTAACGCCCATGGAGAGTTCGACCCTCCCATGGCGGAGTTTCGCCTCTTTCAAGACCTCTTTATCAGGCAGATACCCCTTGGGGCACGCAAGTTTGAGTTCAAACCCGAGGATGGATGCGGCCTCTATCCATGAGTTCGCCATGTTATTCCCGTCCCCTATCCACGCAAATTTAAGCCCCTTGTATCCGCCCTTCCTCTCGACTACGGTCATGATATCGGCCAGGACCTGACAGGGATGGTGCATATCCGTAAGGCCGTTTATGACAGGGACGGTGGAATATTGCGCAAACTCTTCTATTATCCCGTGGCCGAACGTCCTTACGACAACCCCGTCGACGTAGCGGGACATAACACGGGCCGTGTCTTTTACCGGCTCACCCCTGCCCATCTGCGAGTCCGCGGAGCTTATGAATAAGGCATTCCCGCCCAACTGATACATCGCGCTCTAGAAAGAGACGCGCGTCCTGGTCGATGGCTTTTCTAATACGAGGGCAAGGGACTTTCCCATAAGAGGGGTCTGGGGTATGCCCTTGCCGGA
>JACRCB010000070.1 GCA_016219165.1 Deltaproteobacteria bacterium
AAACTTTTTAAAAAATGTTTCTCTCAAGGTACTTTTTCAGAGATTCCCTAAAGATTCTTAACTCCAGCAAGCGATTACGGAACTTCCCGCCTTTACCTTCTCCCCCACCTTTACCTTTACCCTCGCGCTGACCGGCAGATAGACATCGAGCCTGCTTCCGAATCTTATCATGCCTATCCTGTCGCCCGTTTTAACGTCCGCCCCCTCACGAACCCCGCAGACTATCCTCCTCGCTATAAGACCCGCTATCTGCGTAACGACGAACAACCTGCCGCCGTCGGCCTCCATAAGGATTGAGTTCTGCTCATTTTCGAGGGAAGCCTTGTCGAGGTTTGCGGATATAAACCTTCCCGGGTTATACAGTATCCTCTTAACCATGCCCCCGTAAGGCGCCCTGTTCACATGGACGTTAAAGACGTTCATGAAGATGCTTACCCTTATGGCCTCGCCCTTTAGAAGCCTGTCTTCCCTTGTTTTCTCGACTTTTATTATCCTCCCGTCCGCGGGACTTACTATCCGGCCCGCCTCATGCGGTATGACCCTCTCGGGGTCCCTGAAAAACCATATGACAAAAGAACTCAGCGCGAAAAAACCCAGAGGGAGGAGCCTCTGCCCCAAGAATAATGTAAAAACAACCGGGACCATGGACAGCAAAATAAATGGATAACCCTCGCGCGCAAGCGGGATACGCATCTTAGTCTCTCCCCTGGCCGCTCAGTTCCTCGTCCTGTCGACGATCTTCGAGGCCTTCATCCACGGCATCATTTCCCTCAAGCGCCTTCCGACCTCCTCCATCTGGTGTCCTTCGCCTTTTTCCGTAAGCGAGTCGAAAAGGGGGCGCCCCCTTCTATGCTCCGCAATCCATTCCTTTGCAAACTCCCCGCTCTGTATCTCGGAGAGGATTTTCTTCATCTCTTTTCTTGCGCCCTCGTTTACCACCCTCGGCCCGCTGGTCAAGTCCCCGTACTGCGCGGTGTTGCTTATCGAATAACGCATATTCGTAATCCCGCCCTCGTATACGAGGTCCACTATCAACTTCATCTCGTGGACGCACTCGAAGTATGCCATCTCCGGAGGGTATCCCGCGGCCACGAGGGTCTCAAAACCGGCGGTCATGAGGGCTGTAAGCCCCCCGCAGAGCACTGCCTGCTCGCCGAAAAGGTCCGTCTCGCACTCGTCCTTGAAGGTCGTCTCTATTATACCCGCCCTCCCCCCGCCTATGGCGCTTGCGTATGCAAGGGCGACGGACAGCGTATCGCCGGATGGATTCTGGTGCACGGAGACCAGGGTGGGGACGCCCCTGCCCTTCGTAAACTCGTGCCTTACAAGATGCCCCGGCCCCTTGGGGGCGACCATGAAGACGTTTGTCCCGGGGGACGGGACTATCTGTTTAAAATGGATATTGAAACCGTGGGCAAACGCGAGGTATGCGCCTTCTTTAAGATTCGGCTCAATCTCGCTCCTGTAGACATCACCCTGGGTCTCGTCCGGAATAAGCATCATGACTACATCCGCAGTCCCTACGGCGTCCCGGACTTCCCTGACATCGAGCCCCGCATTTTCGGCCTTCTTCCATGAAGCCCCTCCCCTTCGAAGCCCCACGGCCACATCCACTCCGCTCTCTTTAAGGTTCTGCGCATGGGCGTGCCCCTGACTGCCGAAACCGACGATTGCAACCTTCTTCCCTCTGATGTCTTCGAGATTGGCGTCCTTATCGTAGTAGACTTTCATCCGTTCCTCCAGGGTTTAAGAACTCCGCCATAAATGCCTGCCTGCTGCAGGCAAGGCGGGCACCCCATTCATCTAATACCCTCGCGATATTTTAAGGTTTTTAAAAGGGCTTTAAGGAAAAACTTCGGGGTACCCATCCGCGGGCACCCACCCGAAGGGTGGGTCGGGGTCGGAAAGTCCCCCCCCCTCGAATCATTTCACCTTCGGGCTTCTGGCAATCGCGATCCTGCCTGTCCTCGCAATCTCCTTTACGCCGAACGGTTTAAGGAGTTCCGTTATCGCCAGTATCTTCTCCTCATCGCCCGTGATTTCTATTGTATACGTCCGTGGGCTTACGTCCACGACCTTTGCCCTGAAGATGTCTACGATAGAGAGAATCTCCGCCCTCGCCTCCACGGTGGTATTGACCTTTATGAGCGCGAGTTCCCTCTCTATGTATTCCTCGCCGGTCAAATCGTGCACCTTTATGACGCTTACGAGTTTATTGAGATGTTTTGTTATCTGCTCTATAATCCTGTCGTCCCCGCTCGTTACAATCGTCATCCGCGAGACCTTCGGCTCGGAGGTCTCCGCTACACACAGGCTCTCTATATTGAACCCCCTGCCCGAGAAAAGCCCGGCTATCCTCGAAAGCACCCCGAATTCGTTCGTAACGAGAACCGCGATTGTATGGCGCATTTTTCAACTCCTCACCCCCGCATCAAGTCCTGCCCCGTATTCGATACGGGGGCGGGGCAGGCCCTTCCCCCCCTTCCATCTGCGGGGAGAGGGAATTCTTTATCTCAGCCCTGCTGCGGCGGCACCTCTCACACAAGCAGCATCTTGTTTATCGGCTGGCCCGCGGGCACCATCGGATAGACGTCCTCGGTGGAATCAACGACAAAATCCATGAAGACGGGCCTGTCCTTTACCTTGAGCGCCCGTTTTATGACGCCGTCGACCTCCCGCGGCTTATTGGCCCTCAATCCGACCCCTCCGTATGCCTCGGCGAGTTTCACGAAATCCGGCTTATTCCCGATGCAACTGTAGGAGTAACGCTTGCCGTAAAAAAACTCCTGCCACTGCCTTATCATGCCGAGGAACCTGTTGTTCAAGATAGCCACTTTAACGGGCAATTTTTCCTGAACCGCGGTGGCCAGTTCCTGTATGTTCATCTGTATCGAGCCGTCGCCCGCGATGTCTATGACGGTCTTGTCAGGGAATGCGACCTGAGCGCCTATTGCCGCGGGGAAACCGTAACCCATCGTCCCAAGCCCTCCGGATGTGATAAACGTCCGCGGGCGCCTGAACCTGAAGAACTGCGCGGCCCACATCTGGTTCTGTCCGACCTCGGTAGTGACAATCGCATCCCCGCCCGTAATCTTATAGAGTCTTTCGATTACATACTGCGGCTTAATCTTCTTATCGGGGTCCTGCTTTACCGAAAGGGCATGGGTGTGCTCCCATCCCTCTATCTGCCCGTGCCACTCGTTAATGGCCTTTCTGAAGGCGGAAAGTTTCGAGGGCGAAGGTATATCCTTTGTCATCTCCCTCAAGACGTTCTTCACGTCCCCCACTATCGGGACGTCGACAATCACGTTTTTACTTATGGACGTCGGGTCTATGTCTATATGGATTATCTTCGCATAAGGCGCAAACTCGTCCACCTTGCCTGTAACCCTGTCATCGAACCTCGCGCCGACAGCAATGAGGCAATCCGTATTTGTAACAGCCATGTTCGCGGCGTAGGTCCCGTGCATCCCGAGCATCCCCATAAAAAGGGCGTCCGTGCCGGAGAACCCTCCGAGTCCCATGAGGGTGGTTGTCACCGGGATGCTCAACCTCTTCGCAAACGCCGACAATTCCTCTGATGCGTTCGAGCCTATGACCCCGCCTCCTGCATAGATAACCGGCCTCTTCGAGGAGAGGATAAGTTCAAGGGCCTTCCTTACCTGTCCCGGATGTCCCTTGTACGTGGGCTGGTAACCCGGCAGGTGGATGCCGTCAGGCCAGACGAATTCCGTCTGGGCCGCGAGCACATCCTTTGGGAGGTCGACGAGCACCGGGCCGGGCCTGCCGGTCGTTGCGATATAGAACGCCTCTTTTATTATCCCGGCCAGGTCCCTTACATCCTTCACCAGATAATTATGCTTGGTGCAGGGCCTCGTAATGCCCACTATGTCGGCCTCCTGAAAGGCGTCGTTGCCGATGAGCGCGGTCGGCACCTGTCCGGTAAAAACGACGACAGGGATAGAGTCCATGTACGCGGTTGCGATGCCGGTTACGGTGTTTGTAGCGCCTGGCCCCGAGGTGACGACGACTACCCCGGGCCTTCCGGTCGCCCTCGCGTAACCGTCCGCCATGTGCACCGCGCCCTGCTCGTGGCGGACGAGGATGTGCCTTAAGGGCGCCTTATAGAGCGCGTCGTAGATGGGAAGGACCGCCCCGCCCGGGTAGCCGAATATGACCTCCACCCCTTGTTTAAGGAGGGAGGAGACGAATATCTCCGCGCCGTTTTTCTTCATGGTCTATGCCGTCTCATACTTCAGGACTTTCAACTGCTCCTCACTTATCCTCGAACTTAGATTAAGAATTTCGACCCCGACCACTTTGCCCTCCGCATTAAAATCCAGAACAACTCCGGGCTCTACCTCTTCCGATTCTCGGATAGGTGATTCATCCAGCCGGAAATAAAGGGCATCGTTTTCTCTATCCACTTTTAATCTCATTTTTGCCTCCCCGCCTTACGGTCAAAAAATATCGTAATTACCTTTTTTGGCGAAACATGCGGGCTTACAATCACATGGAGCATCCGTCCATCGTACTCTGTTATACTCTTGAGGTAATGAATGTTGTTGTCAACTCCGACATTTTTTCTGTCGGGATTATCAAGGGTCTGCCACACCCACTCCTCTGATATATTTCGCTCCTTCAACATGTCCAGCGCATGTTTTGTTAATTCAAAGTCCATGCTTTTTGGCGAAAGATGCGGCGATTTCGTAATACTCTCCCTCCATAAGCACATCATAGACGGATTCTAATATCGCTTTTCCATCTGTCTCCTTGTAATATTCATAAAGTATCTTCCCTATGGATTCTATTGTATCAGCTCTTTGTTCCTCCTCAGATTTAACAGTTTGAAAGTTTGTGTTCTCATGGTCTCTTATCAATTTCTTTATCCTTTCCAGTGCCGCTTTATGTGCCTTTGATTCCATTCCTTCTCACCCCCTTTCCTTAATCTTCTCGTAACGATTCTTTCAACAAATCTTATTGAATAATATTCCGAATCCCTGCGGATATAATCCCGAATGCTTTCCAAATCCCCCAAGGCCGGTTCAGTCCATTCAATCTTCACTCAGGAAAGACCCTCTTCTTGACCTCGGCATGAGATATAACCCGTCCTTCTTCCGCGGCCTTCAGGGACGTTTCCAATTTTTTTTTGACATAAAATTCATACATGATGTCGTCCCATGAGGCCTCTTCCGGCAATCTGTCTATAACCTTTTTTGCCTCTTCTTTAATGGCGCTCATCTTTTTCACCTCCTTCTCCTACTTCACCACCGCCCCGGGATTCGCCGAGGTCACGACCTTCGCATACCTCGCAAGCCACCCCTTTGTAATCTTGGGAGATGGAGCGGCCCATAAGGACTTCCTTTTCTTAAGTTCCCTCTCTTCAACCTTGAGTTCTATCTTTCTTCCCGGTATATCAAGAAAAATGGCGTCTCCGTCCTTAACGAGGGCAATAGGCCCGCCCTCCATTGCCTCGGGCGATATGTGCCCCACGCAGGGCCCCCTCGTGCCTCCGGAGAACCTCCCGTCCGTAACGAGCGCGACAGACTCCCCGAGGCCCATCCCGACGATGGTTGCCGTGGGCG
>JACRCB010000072.1 GCA_016219165.1 Deltaproteobacteria bacterium
GAGGTCATGCGCGACCGGATGGACAACGTTACAATCATCTGCTCCATAGAAAACTTCGACCCGATGGGCGTTCATACGGGAGACTCCATAACCGTGGCCCCGGCGCAGACCCTTACGGACAAGGAGTATCAAATAATGAGGGACGCGGCCATAAGGATAATCCGCGAGATAGGGGTGGATACCGGCGGTAGTAACATCCAGTTCGCCATAAGCCCGGAAAACGGAAAGATGCACGTAATAGAGATGAACCCGCGCGTATCGAGGAGTTCCGCTCTCGCGAGCAAAGCCACCGGGTTCCCCATCGCGAAGATAGCCGCAAAACTCGCAGTGGGCTATACGCTCGACGAGATACCCAATGACATAACCAAAAAGACCCCGGCGTCGTTTGAGCCGACGATAGATTATTGCGTGGTCAAAATCCCGCGTTTTGCGTTCGAGAAATTCCCGAAGGCGGACCCGACCCTCACCACCCAGATGAAATCCGTGGGCGAGGCCATGAGCATAGGGAGGACATTCAAGGAGGCGATGCATAAAGCCTTGAGGTCGCTCGAGACCGGCGTTTACGGTTTTGAAAAGAAGGTGAGGAAGAATAGGAACGAATCCTTCTTCACCCCGACGGACGGGGAAAAAGACGCCATAATAGATTCCCTCAAGACCCCGAGGCCCCAGAGGCCGTTCTACATAGCCGAGGCGTTAAGGGCCGGCATGGGGGTTAAAGAGGTTTGTGAACTTACAAGGATAGACCCGTGGTTTATCAATAAGTTAAATGATATAGTTAAGATTGAATCTTATATCGTCGAGGAGGGACGGGGAGCTGAAATCTCTCCCGGACTCTTAATGACCGCGAAGGAATCCGGTTTTTCATACAAGATGTTGAGTGTCCTCACGGGCGAGGACGAGATAACGCTCCGAAGTAAGGCAAAAGACGCAGGCATCGAGCCTGTCTATAAATGCGTTGACACATGCGCGGCCGAGTTCGAGGCGTACACCCCTTATCTTTATTCCACCTGCGAAAGGCCTTTTTATAATGTTAAGGACAAAGTAAGGAAGGCCGAGTGCGAGGCAAAACCCACGGAGAGGAAAAAGGTCGTAATCCTCGGCAGCGGCCCGAACAGGATAGGGCAGGGCATCGAGTTCGACTACTGCTGCGTCCATGCGAGTATGGCGCTCAGGGAAGAAGGCTTTGAGTCCATAATGGTCAACTGCAACCCCGAGACGGTCTCAACGGACTACGATACGTCCGACAAGTTGTATTTCGAGCCGCTTACGTTCGAGGACGTCATGGCGATAGTTGAAAAGGAAAAGCCCTGCGGCGTGATAGTCCAGCTCGGCGGCCAGACCCCTCTTAAACTTTCCGTTCCGCTGGAAAGGGCCGGAGTAAAGATACTCGGCACCACCCCGGATTCGATAGACATGGCCGAGGACAGGGAACGCTTCGATGGATTGCTCGAAAGGTTGAACTTGAAGAGGCCCGAAAGCGGAAGCGCGAGGAGCATGGACGAGGCGATAAGGATTGCAGGGGGCATCGGTTACCCCGTGATGGTGAGGCCGTCATACGTCCTCGGCGGAAGGGCCATGGAGATAGTATACGACGAGGGGAGCCTCATCCGGTATATACATAAGGCCGTCGAGGCGAGCCCTGAGCATCCTGTTTTAATAGACAGGTTTCTGGAGAACGCCCTCGAGGTGGATGTAGACTGCATAAGCGACGGCATGGACGTCGTCATAGGCGGCATAATGGAACACATAGAGGAGGCCGGGGTTCATTCCGGGGATTCGGCGTGTTCTCTCCCGCCTTATTCACTAAGACAAGGAATACTCGATGAGATAAGGCGTCAGGCAAAGGCCCTTGCGAGGGAACTTAAGGTCGTGGGGCTTATGAACGTCCAGTTTGCCGTAAAGGACGGGGTCGTATATATCCTCGAAGTGAACCCGAGGGCGTCGAGGACAATCCCGTTCGTGAGCAAGGCCATAGGTTCACCCCTTGCGAAACTCGCGACGAAACTCATGGTCGGAATGACCCTCAAGGGATTAGGCTTTACAGAGGAGGTTCTTCCGTCTTACACGTCCGTTAAAGAGGCGGTATTCCCGTTCATAAAATTCCCCGGGGTGGATACCCTTCTCGGCCCTGAGATGAAGTCCACTGGTGAGGTGATGGGCATAGGGAAGGACTTCGGCAGGGCGTTCGCTAAGGCGCAGATTGCCGCGGGCAACACCCTGCCTCTGAAAGGGAATGTCTTAATAAGCGTAAGGGTCGAGGATAAGGAGTCAATCGTCCATGTCGCAAGGGAATTGAAGGAGATGGGTTTCAATATAATAGCTACGTCTGGGACCGCGCGCTACCTTAACGAAAGGGGTATGGCGGCCGAGCCGGTATATAAGGTGGTCGAGGGGAGCCGCCCCCATATCGTAGACAGGCTCAAGAGTAAAGAGATAGCGATGGTCATAAACACCTCCTTCGGCGCGAAGAGTGTGGCGGATTCCTATTCGATAAGAAGGACTTCCGTTGAGATGGGCGTGCCTTATTTTACAACGGTCGCCGGAGCCCACGCCGCAACGAGGGGGATAAGGGCAATCCTCAAAGAGGGACTGGACGTGAGGACACTCCAGGAGTGGCACGGGGCCGGGGAGAGGGTGTAGTGGTGAGATAGGGGTTGCAGGCGCTGCGAAATATTTTCTGCAGATTGGGAGAATGATATAATCCTCATAAGTTTACAATGTTGTCTTGTCATTACTGCGTATAAACCGCACGAAAGGCATTTCGAATCGGATTTTAAAACAAGGATTTTCAGGTGAGAAGATGTTCTATATTGACTTGTTAGAGCAGTTATACCGCCATCAAGTAAAATATCTTATTGTCGGCGGTTTGGCTGTAAACCTTTACGGAGTGCCGAGGGTAACGCAGGACATTGATATTATTGTTTTTATCACCCCTGACAATATTAGAAAACTCAACAAGATTCTTAAAGGATTAGATTACATTCCAAGATTGCCGGTTAATCCGGAGGATATGGCAAACCCCGATATATTGAAGGGGTGGATAGAAGGTAGGAATTTAAAAGCCTTTAGTTTTTATCATAGAGAGCAAAATTATAAGGTGGTAGACATGGTCCTTGTTCATCCACTTGATTTTGAGACGTCTTTTAACAATAAGGCGATTAAAAAAGCCAAGGGGATTGAAATTTATCTTGCCTCCATTGACGATATTATAAAGATGAAGGAATTTAGCGGCAGAAGTCAGGACATGAGCGATATTGAAATGCTGAAAAAGGCAAAACGCTATATGGAGGCAGAAAATGAGTAAGGGTTTCTCATATGTATTGGAAGATGACAAAATCCTTGAATATATGAGACTCTCGACAGAAGACAAACTGAGCTGGCTTGAGGACATTAACCAGTTTAACAGCCTGTTCTTGACGGATAAAGAAAGGGAGATAAGAGAAAAGTTACTGCAGGGGAAGATTTGAAGGACATCCAAATAGGGACAGGGAGCAGGTTGGGTCAGGCGCAGCAGACCCAGCATATTCAATATCTTTATAAGAAGGTTTTGATGGGTGCGCTTCGTTTCACCCATCCTACATTACTGGATGTGAGGACGCTTCAGGAGTGGCACGGGGTGGGGGGCGAAGATTGGAGGAAGGATGCAGTGGTTTTTGCAGGACCTGTAATTATCCGATGGAAGGTGGTATAATTTTACCTATCTTTTCCAAGAGGACGGTTTGGCCGTTGAAAAGATAATAGAGAGCATAAAGACCGGCAAGATAAGGATAACCGACCATGCCGATGAAGAAATTCACAACGACGGTTTGACGTTTGAAGAGGTTTTTGTCTCTGTTTTAAGCGGCGAGGTTATCGAAGAATATCCTAAAGACAGTCCTTATCCAAGTTGCCTGATATGCGGAAAGAATTATAAGAACGAACCAATACATAGTGTGTGGGCTTACAATAAAGAGACCATGGGCGCTGTGCTTATTACCGCATACCGCCCGGATCCGAAAAAATGGATTGAAGTGAAATGGAGGAAAAAATGAAGGCGCTTTTTTCTAAATGCCCCTCATGCGGAGGGGAAGTTGTCCCGAAAGTCGTTGAGAAACTTTTGCGGGGCGGGAAAAATACGGCCTCAATCAAAGTTAGGGCTGAGGTTTGTCTGCACTGCGGCGAGCGTCTGTATTCTCCCGATACGGTCAGGAAGTTTGAGGAGATCCGGAGGAAACTTGAGGAAGAAAAAGTAAAAGGACTTAAGGCGATGGGTAAGAGTTTCAAGGTGGCGTAGGCGGATGTTATCATTCTTAGGAAATAATATGGGGGTTTAAGAATATGGAATACAAGCCAGACAAAAAAACAATTAAAGACCTTGTTGATTTACAGAAGAACGGGATGCTTACGCCTAATTCTGAATATCAACGAGGTCCGGTTTGGGACAAGAAACAACAAAAGTCATCCAAAAGGACAAAAAGCCGTTGAATTTGCAAAGAAGTGGAAAGCAGAAAATTTTAGGCCTGAATCAGGATAAGGATAGAAAAAACTCAGGAGAAGAAAACGGGGCCATATTTACTTTATGCCACTTTGCCCCTCTATCTTAAGAGAAGATAAACCATCCCCATTCCACTGCCCGAAATATAACTGAATTGCAATGAAAATCCGTGATGTTGTAAAATTGATAGAAAAGGACGGCTGGTATCCGGTTGCAACGAGAGGCAGCCATCGGCAATACAAGCACCCTGCGAAACCCGGAAGGGTGACAATCGCCGGACATCCCGGCGACGATCTGGCGCAGGGTACTTTCAACAGCGTACTGAAACAGGCTAAACTTAAGGAGGTGAAATAATATGCACCGTTTTCTTATCGTCATAGAAAAGGCAAATGGCAACTATTCCGCATATTCGCCGGATTTGCCGGGTTGTGTCGCAACCGGTAAGACCCGTGGAGAGGCGGAAGAGAATATGCACGAGGCTATTGAAATGCATATAAAAGGACTCATAGAAGACAATCTGCCCGTTCCCGAATCTACCTCTTTTGCCGAGTATGTGATGGTTAAGTAGAATACGGGATTGCCTCCCCATCGCTTCGTTCGGAATAGCAATGACAGGCGATAGACCCCTTGACCCGGTAAAGACACGGTAAAAAAGAGGTTATCACTTTTTTAGAAAAATAATGTCCGATAAAACCCAAATCCTCCCCAATCTCCTCTCCTCACTCCTTAAGCCCCTCGTTTTCGCCTCGAAGGACAACTTCGCGCACATAAATACGGTAAGAAGGCTCGAGGGGTTTATCGAGGCGTTGTGCAAAGAGGCGCACGGGTTGATTGGAGAGGGGGAGACTGCTTCGCCGGAGCCTGCGGCGAGCGGAGCGCCTTTGACCCGCAACGGCAGGAAAGCCGGGGCCGGCGGCAGAGAAAGAGAGGTCTTATCCCAAAGATTTCTCGAACTCAGGGAACTCTTCAAAGGTTTTGACGCGCTTATGAAGGAAGTTAAAAGAGAACGCATCATGAAGGCGCTTGAGATAGTGGAATCGCTTAAAGAATACCTCCCGCCCGTTGCCGCGCCGCCCTCCATCCCTCTCCCCGAAGCGGAGAGCCGGGCTTGCAATGACGCCGCCAACCCGCCTTTGCCGAGTTTATCCGAAGCCGTGAAAAACCTGAAAAAACTCTCAACCCCGCTTCAGTATATAAAAGGCATAGGGCCGAAGTTTGCAAAGCGTCTTGAAAAAAAAGGACTTAAAACAGTCGAAGACGTCTTATATTTCCTTCCAATCCGCTACGAAGACCGCCGCCATATAAAAAAGATAAAGGAACTCGAAGCGGGAAAAAACGAGGTCTCGACGGGCGAGATAATGGCAGTGGGGGAGGTCCGTTACGGCAGGAGAAAGGTCTTCGAGGCAATAGTCTCCGACGGCGCTTCCCTTTTGAGCCTTAAGTGGTTCAATTACAAACTCCCTTACATGAAAAAGAAATATAAAACAGGGGAGAGGATAATCTTCTACGGGATGGTCTCCGCATTCGGCCACAAGAAAGAGGTCATACACCCGGACGTGGAATTTATCGAGCCGGACCCCGATTCCGCCGGCTCGGTGAACTTCGAGGGCATAGTGCCGGTCTATTCGCAGGTAGAAAACCTCCATCAGAAGACCTTCAGGCGCCTTGCGAGGAAGATAGCCGACGGGTATGCGCCGTGCGCGGTCGGATGCGCGCCGGAGCGGGTTATGAAAAGATGCGGGTTCATGGCCGTTAAAGATGCGTTCTTATGCGTCCACGCGCCGGAAAAGTGGGATAACCCCCCCGGCGCCCCCGGCCCCCCTTCGGGAAAGGGCGGACCAATCCTTGCCCGGAGAAGCCTCACCTTCGATGAACTCTTCTCCCTCGAATTCGGGCTTGCCCTGAAAAGGAAGGCGGTAAAGAGGGAAGGGGGTCTTGTGATGAGGGGAGATGGGCGTCTTGAAAAAAGGCTCAGGGCTTTGCTGCCCTTTACCCTTACCGCCTCGCAGGAGAGGGTCGCGGCAGAGATAAAAAAAGACATGGCGGAGCCCCACCCAATGAACCGGCTCATACAGGGGGACGTCGGGAGCGGCAAAACGATAGTAAGTTATATGGCCGTCCTCAATGCGGTGGAATCGGGCTATCAGGCCGCAATCATGGCGCCGACGGAGCTCCTCGCGGAACAGCATTTTCTGACTACCCACAACTACTCGGAAAGACTCGGCGTAAAGACAGCGCTTCTTACAAGCGCCCTTGGGGCGAAAGAGAAGAAAAAGACCCTGAACGCGATAAAAGAAGGGGAGGTCGTATTCGTAATCGGCACCCATGCCCTCATACAGAAGGGGGTTTCTTTCAGGAACCTCGGCCTTGCCGTCATAGACGAACAGCACCGCTTCGGCGTTGTGCAGAGGGCGGAACTCAAGAGGAAAGGCGCCGTGAGTAGTGTTTCCCCGGATATCCTCGTCATGACCGCAACCCCGATTCCCCGGACACTTTCGATGACCGTGTTCGGAGACCTCGACGTCTCGATAATAGCCGAACTCCCGGCGGGAAGAAAACCGGTCCGTACGCGCCTTCTCAGGGAAAAAGACAGGTTAGAGGCTTACGGGATTATAAGGGACGAACTCAAAAACGGAGGACAGGCATATATCGTATATCCCCTCGTCGAGGAATCCGAGGAGTTAAGCCTCAAGGACGCGACGAACATGAAAGAACATCTCCGGCGGGACGTTTTCGGCGATTTTAGCGTCGGGCTCCTCCACGGCAGGATGAAGGCCGCGGAGAAAGAGTCCGCGATGAGGGATTTCAAGGACGGGAAAATAGACATCCTCGTCTCCACGACGGTCATAGAGGTGGGCGTTGACGCGCCGAATGCAACGGTGATACTCATTGAACACGCCGAAAGGTTCGGCCTTGCGCAGCTCCATCAGTTAAGGGGGAGGGTCGGGAGGGGAGAGAGGAGGTCGATATGCCTTCTCCTTGCGCAGTGGACCGCGTCGGAGGATACGTGGAAGAGGTTGAGGGTCCTGGAGGATACGACGGACGGCTTTAAGATTGCGGAAGAGGATTTGAAAATCCGGGGGCCCGGGGATTTCATAGGGACGCGCCAGTCCGGCCTCCCTGAATTTCGCAGCGCCGAGGCCCTCGGAGACCTTAATCTCCTTAAAGAGGCGCGCGCGGCGGCGCTTGAGTTTCTAACGAACGACCCCCTTCTCTCGTCCCCGCAGGCCGCGGTAATAAAGGCCGTTCTGAGGGAGAGATGGGCGGGAAGGCTCGAACTCGCGGAGATAGGGTAATAGGGCTTATGTGCGGGCAGGAGCCGCCTCCATGCCCGCATCGCTTAAGGAACCTCTGAAAAAAGCATTTTTGGGGGAAACTTCGGGCACACACCCGCAAGGGTGGGTCGGAAAAGTTTCCCGCTTCCCGTTGCAATGCTTCGCAGCAACGGGAGCCCTGCCCCTTCAAAGACTTTTAGAAAAACTGAAAGTTTTTGAACTGAAAATTTTTGGAGAGAGTTTGAGAGAACCTTTTTACGGGGAACCCATCCAAAGGTTGTGTCGGGTTCTCTCAAGATACTTTTTCAGAGGTTCCTTAAGCCTTCATTTTGCCTGAGTCAGTCTGGCCGGGTCCTGATATATCATGAGGTGGGCGTAGGGCGTCCCTTCATACATGATGTATGTCCCGAACCTGCCCGGGGTTGCCGGTATACCGCCTGCCTTTGCGTCAAACGGATAGAGTATCATCCAATGCGGCGGCTCTTTCACCCTTTTATCCCCGGGTTCGTTCTTGCCCATCGGCGTTATCTTACCGTCCTTTTCCCAGTGCCATCCGCCGCGCGCCATGTAGGCGATGCCGGGAACCGTGTTAGCCGGCTTCGGGGCGTTCGTCATTGCATCGGTGAACCATTGGTAAGCGGCCTTGTCCATGCAGATAGGGTCGGGTTTTTCCTGCCCGGAAATGTCCGGGACGCACGTAAAGCCGTTTTGACCCTTCCGTGCCTCCGTCAATTTTCCGTCCGCGGCGTAGACCATAATGGTTGCGTCCGTGGAGATAGACATTGGCGCGGCGCTCTCCGCCAGATTTACCTGTTTGTCCGCTGGAAGGGATTTAACCCCTTTCTTCATATCCCCGGCCGCCGGGGCGCCCTTCGTAAGGGTAGGCCGGGCCGCAAGGCTTAAGAATAAGACCATTGTCAACAATAAAACGCTTGGTTTTTTCATCGTCCCGATACCTCCTTCATGAGTTTCTGTGTAAACTATAGTCCAACATTAGCCGGTGTCAATTCCAGTTGACATAATACCCCTGTAAATAGTAAATTATCTTTTCTTATTTCCATCTCAGGAGTCTGCAATGGCTTTTATTATGCCCTTCAGGGGTATCCGGTATGACACGGCTAAGGTCGGGAATATCGAAGACGTCGTGAGCCCGCCCTATGACGTCATATCCCCGGAGTTTCAGGAAGAACTCTATCTAAGGCACCCCAACAATATAGTGAGGCTCATACTCGGGAAGACAAACCCCGGCGATGCGCCCGGCCGCGACAGGTACTCGAGGGCCGCGGAATATTTCGGGAGATGGCAGAAAGACGCGGTCCTTATAAGGGATGAAGCCCCTTCGATATACTATTACATACAGGGATATAAGTTCGGCAAGAGGGAAAAGACGAGGAAGGGCTTTATAGCCCTTCTAAGGCTCGAGGAGTTCGGAAAGGGCTCCATATACCCGCATGAAAAAACCTTATCCGGCCCAAAGGCGGACAGGCTCAATCTTATGAAGGCCTGCAGCGCGAACCTCTGCCCCGTCTTCTCCCTCTATCCGGAATCCCCGGAGGAAAAGGGAAGGATAACGGGGTTTCTCTTTGATGCCGGCCGGGGAGACCCTCTCATGGATGTAAAGGGCGGAGACGGCGTTGCGAACAAACTCTGGAGGATAGATAATCCGGAGGTAATAAAGAAAGTTACGGACTCGATGAGGGATAAGAAACTCTTCATAGCGGACGGCCACCACCGTTACGAGACCGCGCTTAATTACAGGAACCTTATGACGCAGGCCTTGAAGAACCCTATGAAGAACCCTACGGGCGAAGAGCCCTTCAATTACGTGATGATGTACTTTGCGAGCATGGACGACGAGGGGCTCGAGATATTCCCCACGCACAGGGTCGCCCACAGCCTTTCGGAGTTTAAAAAGGAGGGGTTCCTTAAGGAGTGCGGCAGGTATTTCTCCATCGAGGAGTCCGTATTTGATAAGGGGAGCGAGGCCTCGGTAAGGGATGAATTCGCAAGAAAGTTGTGCGGGGCAGTGGGCGATACCGTGCGTTTCGGGCTTGTTATGAAGGGGGTAAACGCTTACTACCTCCTTACGCTTAAGGGGAGGGGGGTAATGGACGGCCTTTTCCCGGATATGGCCGGCGTATATAAAACGCTCGACGTGACCGTCCTCCACTCGGTTGTGTTGACGAAGATACTCGGCATAAGCCCCTGCGCGCAGGAAAAGCAGGAAAACCTCCTCTATGTGAAGGACATAAACGAAGCGGTCGAGAAGGTAAGGAGCGGTAAAGGGCAGTTGGCCTTCCTTATGAACCCCACGAAGGTTGAGGATGTAAAGAGGGTCTGTGAGGCGGGGCTCCTTATGCCGCAGAAATCCACCTACTTCTATCCGAAACTCCTCTCCGGGCTCGTAATAAATCCCCTCTGGGACATTTAAGGCGGATTAGAGATGGAAGAGATTATCTCTACCCTCGGCCCCTTTATTTTCATTCAGCGAGAGGGGGTGGAGAGGGTTACGGAAGACCCGGTCCTTCTTACGGAGTTCCTGCTTCCACTTAAAAAGGCCGACAGGGTATTGGACCTCGGCACAGGCACCGGGGTGATACCGCTTATTTTATGCTCAAAGACGGATGTGGAGACGATTACCGGGGTTGAACTGGACATCCATACCGCCGCCGCCGCAAGGCGGAACGTGGACATTAACGGTCTTGGGGCAAGGGTTAAGATACTCCAATCCGACTGGAGGAGACTTAAAGAGATTTACCCGCGCGGGGCTTTTCCGGTCGTGGTAAGCAACCCGCCTTATATGAAAAAGGGGGAGGGGAGGGTATCCCGGATAAGGCAGAGGGCCATTGCCAGATGTGATATCGAGGGCACACTGAAGGACCTTGTCGATGTCTCGGAATACCTTGCGGGCGACAGAGGTAGGATATTTTATATTTATCCGGTAAGAAGGCTGAAGGAACTTATCTCGGAACTCGTGGGAAAGGGGCTTACGCCTCGCCGCCTCGCTTACGTCTATACCGGCAGGCCGTACTCTAAACTTTCTCTTGTGGAGGCGGGCAAAGACGGCGGCCTGAGCGAGGGATTCATCCGGCGGCTATGACGATTTGACGCATGGGCGCCGTTTTTGTTATCTTTACCTTTGTCTTTTTATTTTCACCCGGAGGATTGCCGGAACCGTTTATAACGAGGTCGTTTATACCAGCGACAGCGATATCGAGGAGACGCTAAAGAGGCTCATAAACGAATATCTTTACAGGAAGTGAGGCTTTTTTCCAGCGCCCGTTTGTTCAATAACCTTTCCCTTTTTCCATAGCCCTCTTTATAGCGTCCCTTAATTGAGGGTCTTTTATCCCGGATACGGTTTTTTCGATAAAGACCCTTTCCTCCACGGTAAGAGGCCTTCTTTTTATTGCCGGCCTTTCTTTTTCCGGTTCGTTCAACCTGCCGGGTTTGAAGACTATCTCCTCTACCGTGCCCCCGCCGGTTTCGGCGTTTACCTTTTTAATGATATCTTCCATGTGGAACCGGAGTTCGTTCATCCACGAGGATGAGGATACAAGGACATGGAGGGTTTTATTGGTAAGCCTTCCGGGCTGGGCCCTCTTTGCGATTGCCGGGCCTACGATTCTATCCCATTCCTTTTTTATCCTGAATTCCGATATCTTCGCGGCAAGCCCGAGGGCCGTGAATGAACGGCCGAGGACCCCGCCGATACGGCTTGGAAGATGGTTCCCCTTCCCTGGCGAAAAAGGCGTTTTTTTGTCATGTCGCGGACATGTCAGGGGGGACCCTCCCCTGTCCTATAAGGCCGCCGATGAACTGCCCGATAACGGCGCCGGCGACCACGACCGGGATGGCCCTGTAGCCTACCCCGGCGAGGAGCCTCAGAACGATAAGGATGGGCACGGGCACGTGGATGTAAAGGAACCACTTGAGAGAGAACTTTTTCGTCCCTGACCTCAGGTAACCGAACGGAAGGTTTATGACGAGTGCGGCGAGCGTAAGTATCGCGATTAAAAGCAAGATATGCTCCATAAATTTATACAGTATATCAGAATGATTTTATCCATGTCAATCCCTTGCGGAATGCCGGATGGAGAATCATGTTGAAATAATCGCGGCCCGTGGTATACTTTTTGAGGCATCCGCTTGATTTTTGTGCAAGGAATACAACTTTAGTTTACACCCCTTACTTGCTTTTCAGCAATTCTCATCTCCTATTTTTCAACTCGACAGCCTCCTCGCGGTCAAGCCCGGCCGTTTCCGTCGCCGGGATTGAGACGGCATAGAAAACACCGGGGTATAAAAAAGTTGAAGCTCAGGTTCTCGCATAAACTTCTCTCCATAGTCATCTTCTTCACGGTTTTGGGCATAGGCGCCACGGTCTATTATGCCGTTTCCGAGGAGAAAGAACTCATCGGAAAGATAGGGCTCGACGATGCGGCGAGGATAAACAGGCTCGCCTTCGAGAACCTCTATACCTCGATGAGGATGGGCGGCACGATGGATGACAACAGGGCCGTGATGAAGAGGCTCAGAGAGGTCGCGGGAGTCGAGGATATAAGGACCATCCACGCCCCTTCAACGGATGCGCAGTTCGGAAGCGAGGAGGACGAATTACCCGGAGACGGCCTCGAAAGGGCCGCAATTGCTGGAAAGGAAGTTTACACGGTTGAAAAGAGCGGAGGAAGAAGGGTTTCGAGGTTTGTAAGGCCGTTTTTCGCGGAAGAGGAGTGCAGGAGGTGCCATATCGCCGCGCCCGGAGCCGTTCTCGGAGCGGTGTCGACCAGGGTATCGCTCGAAGAGTATGACAGGAAGGTCAATTTAACCGTGAGGAATCTTATCATTGGAGGGGCCGGCATCCTCGCGGTAACGCTCTTTTTAAGCGTCATGTTCATCAGGCATTTCAGCGTCCGGCCTATTTCCGAGTTGCAGAAGGCCGCCAGAATCATAGGGGCGGGGAACCTCGACTACAGGATAGAGATAAGCGACGGGCTTGAAATAAACCAGCTCGTTGAGGAGTTTAATTCCATGGCCGGAAGCCTCAAATACAGGACCGAGGAATTGAACGCCATGAACAAAAGGCTCGAGACCCTCTCAATAACCGACGGCCTTACCGGGGTATTCAACCACAGGCATTTCTACACAAGACTCGACGAGGAAATAAAGAGGGCATCCCGCTACGCGAAGCCGTTTTCTCTCATAATGCTCGACATAGACCACTTCAAACTCTATAACGATGCCCACGGCCACAAGGAGGGGGACAGGATATTGAAGGAGGTTGCGGCCTCTTTAATGGGGTCTTTGAGAGATAGCGACGCGCTGGCGAGATACGGGGGGGAGGAGTTTACGGTCATACTCCCGGAGACAGGCAAGGGGCAGGCCGCACTCCTTGCCGAGAGGGTGAGGAAGGGTGTTGAGGCGCACGACTTCCCCGATGCCGGAACCCAGCCCGGAGGGAGGCTCACCATAAGCCTCGGTGTCGCATCGTATCCGGAGGACGGCACGACAGGGGACGGCATCGTAGAAAAGGCGGACGCCGCCCTTTACAGGGCTAAAGAAGGAGGGCGGAACAGGGTCGAGGTGTGAGGGCCCGAGGAACATTTTTTGGCGAACCCGTCTATCGGGTTGTTGAAAAAGTACCTTGAGAGAAACTTTTTGTAAAAAGTTTCTCTCAAACTCTCTTCAAAAACTTCTAAACTTCCCCCTGCCGCACCCCCTTTCGGGGGTGCGGCAGGGGGAAACTAAAAGTCTTTGA
>JACRCB010000073.1 GCA_016219165.1 Deltaproteobacteria bacterium
AGATAAGGGAACTCAGGCGTGAGATGGAGGCGGCCGCAAAACACCTCGAGTTCGAAAAGGCGGCCGGATTGAGGGACAGGATAACACTATTGGAAAAGGCGGAGATAAAGATGGGGTGAAGGGGCAGGTTCACCCAAATTTTCCCCGAAGATATGGGATGTGTTTCTAATTATCTATATCCATGACGCCTATTACGGAATTAAGTATACTGTCCCCAGAACTCAATATCGCCAGCTGGCATTATCAGGCGATAAATACGCATAGAGATTAAGCCTGGAAGGACAAAAACTATAAACAAGCGTATTGCATCAAAATCAAAAGTAGCATCCATATCGAAACCGTCCCCCGATAGAGCAGTTTTGTAGATACCGTCTTGGCTGTCAAGCCAAATTTGTCCCGTAATCTGGGTTGAAGGGCTTTCCGGTCTTTAAAACGCCGTAGATGATATACATAATAATTGGGAACACATCCCAATTTTTGGGGGCAATTCCGGGGACACCATACTTAATTCTTGACTCTGATACGGAATCTCTCAATGATTTAGGATAATTGGGAACATATCCCATATTTTTCAGCTTCTTTACCCGCTCGTAAATCTGGCATTTGCCTCTCTCCGTAAACCTTGTCAGTCAGCCTCCTTCGTTTCTTGAAAGCCCGTAAGCATTCCCATTCAACTGCCCTGCCTGAACTTCCTCAAAAACCACTCCGCCGTTTCTATCGGACAGCCTTTAAAACTTTTTAGACTTAGAAGGTGCGCGTCTCCGCTTACAATAGCGTCTGCTTTTGCCGCTT
This sequence comes from Deltaproteobacteria bacterium, assembly GCA_016219165.1. Taxonomy (GTDB): domain Bacteria; phylum Desulfobacterota; class GWC2-55-46; order GWC2-55-46; family DRQE01; genus JACRCB01. Next base: position 793 of record JACRCB010000073.1, read on the forward strand.
CGGCGCATGCAAGGAATTTGTCGTCATCCAGGTCAACGCAAACGCCGTCTGACTTCTCTGACACTGTTACAGGTTCTATATAAGGGAGCAACTCCTCTTGAATTATGCCTTTGATTTCACTTTCCGTCAGATTAAACTTAGGATAAGCAAGTACCCGGAGATATTCCCCTACAATCTCTCTGGAGGCGGCGATTCTAAATGCCCTTTTCTTCCAGAGTGTATGGAGACGGGAGGTTTCTCCCCTGAAGAGGAGAGCGGATATCACCACGTTTGTGTCGAGGACGACCCGCAGCCGCTTCACGCGGACTTTTTCCTTCTCGCCCAACGTATCGCCTTTTTTATGTCCTCATCTTTAAGGCCGAGTGTTTCGACCTTATCCCTTACGCTTTCCATGGTCGATCCGGCCGGGGTTATCTTTACAGGTTTAAGTATGATTACGTTGTCCTTCACGGAGATATCGAAGTAGTCAATCCCCTCGAAAATACCGGCGACCTTTTTCGGCAGCGTTAGCTGGTTTTTCGATGTCCTTTTGGCGAGCATTTTCCGTACCTCCTTGTTGTAAGGGTATCATACTTCTAAGGATTTGTAAACGCCGGCGGAAACGAGCAGTTAAGTCGTTGCCAACGGCCATACGTCCCCCTTGATACCTCCGGTCTAAAAGTATACAATACCCCGAACTGAAGAAAAGAGGATTTTTCCCATGCCAAAAGATTTTATAAAAACCCTGAAAAAACACCCCCTCCTCTTTGACGGCGCCATGGGCACCATGCTCCAGAAGATGGGGCTTAAGAAGGGCGCATGTCCGGACGGACTCAACTTGACCGAGCCGGAACTTGTAAAAAAAGTCCACACACTCTACGCCGAAGCAGGCTCGGACGTTGTGACGACAAACACATTCGGCGCGAACAGGCTCAAACTCAGGGAATACGGCCTTGAGAAGAAACTCCGTGAGATAAACATAAACGGCGTAAAGATTGCGCGAAAGGCCGCGGGCGGAAGCGGTTTTGTCGCTGGGTGCATAGGCCCCACCGGCAGGTTTATAGAGCCTGTGGGCGACCTGACATTCGACGAGGCGGTTTCGGTATTCGCCGAACAGGCCGGGGCGCTGAAAAAGGGCGGGGCGGATTTACTGATAATCGAAACGATGATGGACATAAAGGAGATGAAGGCCGCGATAATCGCCTCCAACTCGACCGGCCTCCCGGTTGTCGCCACAATGACATTCGATTCCACAATGAGGACCGTCCTCGGCACACCCCCGGAGGCCTTCGCAATCGTTGCGGACTCTCTGGGGGTTGCCGCGCTCGGCGCAAACTGTTCTCTCGGGATAGAGGGCATCTATAAGGCGATAAAACGGATGAACTCCGTTACGGACCTTCCCCTGCTCGCGCAGCCCAACGCCGGTATGCCCGTCTTAAAGGGGAAAGAGACCGTATTCCCCTCTACCCCGGATGAGATGGCCGAATACGCGCCGAAACTCGTTGCCTGCGGCGTAAGGCTCCTCGGAGGGTGCTGCGGGACGACCCCCGAGCACATAAGGAAGATGGGCGGGGAGTTCAAATCCCTCAAGCCTGAGTCCACAAGGAAACCAAAGGGGTTTACCGCGCTCTCAAGCAGGACGTCTTTTACCCTCTTCGGAGGGGAAATGGGGCCGGTCCTTATAGGGGAGAGGATAAACCCCACGGGCAGGAAAAAACTCGCGGAGGAGATTAAGGAGGGAAAAACCTCGATAATAAGGGCCGAGGCGAAAGAGCAGGAAGAGTCCGGCGCTTCGCTCCTCGATGTAAACGTGGGAGTCCCCCACGCTGACGAGCCTTCGGCGATGAAGAGGGCCGTCTTCGCGGTAAATGAAAACTCCGCGCTCCCGGTAGTCATAGACTCATCGGACCCGAAGGCTATGGAAGAGGGGCTTAAGGCGGTCGACG
>JACRCB010000075.1 GCA_016219165.1 Deltaproteobacteria bacterium
ACTGGCTCCAATATACAAGAGTGGGCTGTGCCCACCAGAACTGAAAATTTTTGGAGAGAGATTGAGAGAACCTTTTTATAAAAAGGTTCTCTCAAGATAATTTTTCAGAGGTTCCTTAAGGTTTTCGAGTATAAAGCGGCGTTTTTGGAGGCTGAAAGGTGAAGAATTATAAAGGGGCGATACCCCTTATACCATTGAGGGACATAATCATATTCCCGCACATGGTGGTGCCTCTTTTTGTGGGAAGGGAGAAGAGTATAAAGGCCCTGGACTATGCGATGGGCAACGACAAAAGCATACTCCTCTCCGCCCAGAAGACCGCAAAGAGCGATAACCCGACATCAAAGGATATCTATTCCACCGGGACCCTCGGCGTGATACTGCAACTGCTGAAACTCCCGGACGGGACGGTCCAGGTGCTCGTTGAGGGCAAAAAAAGGGCGCGGATAAAGGAATATGCCGATGAAGAGGAACTCTTCATGGTCAGGGTCGAGGAAATAGAGGACGCCCGCGAGGACACTCTCGAAGTGGAGGCCCTCATGAGGTCGGTAATCAAGGCCTTCGAGACCTACGTGAAGGTCAACAGGAGGGTCCCCCCCGAGATGATACTGAGTGTTAGTTCCATCGAGGACCCGGGACGCCTTGCCGACACCATATCGACACACCTTACCGTAAAACTCGAAGAAAAGCAGAAACTCCTCGAGATAGAGGGCCCGGCAAGGCGTCTCGAACGCCTCTATGCCCTCCTCGAGAGCGAGATAGAGATACTCGAGATAGAGCAGAGGGTCCGCCAGAGGGTCAAAAAGCAGATGGAGAAGACCCAGAAGGAGTACTATCTCTCAGAGCAGATGAAGGCCATACAGAAAGAACTCGGGGAAAAGGACGAGTTCAAGACCGAAGTCCAGGAGTTCGAGGAAAAGATAAAGACAAAAAAATTAAGCAAAGAGGCCGCCAAGAAGGCCCGGCAGGAGTTGAAGAAACTCAAACTCATGAGCCCTATGTCGGCCGAGGCGACTGTGGTAAGGAGCTATGTAGACTGGCTTACAAGCCTTCCGTGGGGGTATACAACCGAGGAAAAGAAGGACATAAAAGAGGCCGAGAGAATCCTCGAAGAAGACCATTATGGTTTAAAGAACGTAAAAGAGAGGATAATAGAGTATCTTGCGGTAAGGGGGCTGGTGGAGGAGATGAAGGGGCCGATACTCTGCCTTGTGGGCCCTCCCGGTGTGGGCAAGACCTCTCTGGCAAAGAGTGTGGCAAGGGCGACCGGAAGGAGTTTTGTAAGGGTCTCGCTCGGGGGGGTGAAGGACGAGGCCGAGATAAGGGGGCACAGGAGGACTTACATAGGGAGCATGCCGGGCAAGGTCGTCCAGTCCATAAAGAAGGCCGCCAGTTCCAACCCCCTTATGCTACTCGACGAGGTCGATAAGATGAGCCATGACTTCAGAGGCGACCCCGCATCGGCCCTTCTTGAGGTGCTGGACCCCGAGCAGAACCACACGTTCAACGACCATTACCTCGACTGCGACTACGACCTTTCAAAGGTCATGTTCATAACTACGGCGAACTCCATGATGGGCATACCCTATCCCCTGCTTGACAGGATGGAGATTCTAAGGATACCGGGATATACGGAGGATGAGAAACTCCACATAGCGAGGAAATTCCTCCTGCCCAAACAACTTAAGTACCATGGGCTTACGGAGAAAAACGTCGAGTTGTCCGATTCCGCGGTGCTCTCCGTTGTAAGGCATTATACAAAAGAAGCGGGTGTCAGGAACCTCGAAAGGGAGCTCGCCTCGGTCCTGAGGAAGTGCGCCAAGGAGGTTCTGAAAAAAGGCAGAGACATAAAGATAAAGGTTACCGCAAAGGGTATCGGCAGATACCTCGGCGTCATGAAGTACCGTTACGGCAAGGTCGACGAGAAAGACGAGGTGGGGGTTGCGGTGGGGCTTGCATGGACCGAGGCCGGAGGGGACCTTTTGGCGATAGAGGTCGCGCTCCTGCCCGGCAAGGGCAAACTCACTATCACGGGGAAACTCGGAGACGTGATGCAGGAGAGCGCCCAGGCCGCGATGACCTATATACGGAGCAGGGCGGAAGAGATGGGGCTTGAAAAAGACTTCTACCAGAAACTCGATGTCCACATACACGTGCCCGAGGGCGCCATACCGAAGGACGGCCCCTCCGCGGGCATCACGATGGCCACTGCCATAGCGTCGGCGCTCCTTAAGATACCGGTAAGGAAAGGAGTCGCCATGACCGGAGAGATAACGCTTAGGGGAAAGGTCCTCCCCATAGGGGGGCTTAAAGAGAAAATCCTTGCGGCGACAAGGGGTGGAGTCTCCACGGTAATCATATCGAAGGAAAACGAAAAGGACTTGAAGGAAATACCTTCCCTCATACTCAAAAAGGTGGACGTCATTCTTGTCGAACACATGGATGAGGTCTTGGTGAAGGCCTTGAGGGTGAAGAATAAGAAGGAACTCTTCGCGGGGAAGAAGGATAAGGGCGAGGATGTCGCAAAGGAAAGCCCCAAGGCCGAAGACGCGGCAAGCGAAGTCTTGATAAGACACTGACATCGGGCACCGGCCCGCAAGGGCCTGCCCTGAACCATGTGCCGAACCCTGTGCTGAATTTATTTCAGCATCGTTTCGGCATTGTTTCAGGGCTGTGTCGGGGTCGGTCGGGCAAATATACCTGCCCCGTCCCCGTATCAAGCACTGGGCGAGACATCTCCTTCCCATACCGTTATGACATCCGGCAGTAAATACCGGATGTCATAATTTTAATTCCGTTTGACATGACGGATGAAAACTGCTATACGTAGAAATCCTTCTCCCCCATTCCTTGCGGGAGTTGTGTGGACGGCGTGTAACGTGCGCCTATTGTTTTTCCGGGCGGATAGCTCAGTTGGGAGAGCGCAGCCCTTACAAGGCTGAGGTCACAGGTTCGATCCCTGTTCCGCCTACCAGTTGGCCGGGAAAATTTTTATAATACGGGTTTGAAGGGGGCGGGGTGTTTGGGGAGAGCCCAATCTTTGTCCGGGCGCCAGAAAAAATATTATCCTAACACGGAGCCGTAGTTAAGTCGGTTATAACGCCGGCCTGTCACGCCGGAGGGCGCGGGTTCGAGTCCCGTCGGCTCCGCCATTTTTTTGAGAAATCTCTGAAAAGTGTATTGAGAGAACCCAGCGCCACTTTGGACAGGGCTTCCTCCCCGCGCTCGCCTCTCGGCGAAGCCGAGGGTCGCCCGCGAGGCGTGCGTGCCCAGCACCACTTTTGACAGGGATTCCTCTATAACATTCAAAGCCAACGTGTCCAAAGTGGTGCTGGACGTGCCCAAAGTGGTGCCGGGCTAGACTTGATACGGGGTAATAGGGGAATGGAAAAACGCTGGAAGGTAAACGAGGTAAACGAGGGGCTTAAAGGTGAACTCGCGAAGGAAATGGGAATCCTTCCTCTCACCGCGCAACTCCTTATAAACAGGGGCATTGTAGATTCCGGCGCGGCCTATTCTTTTTTCTCGCCCGACTTAAATGACCTCCACGACCCGATGCTCATGAAGGGCATGGAGAGGGCGGTCTCAAGGATAACAGAGGCCCTCGTCAGGAAAGAACCGATAGCCGTCTGGGGCGATTACGATGTCGACGGCGTTACATCCGCCGCGCTTTTAAAGATATTCTTCAGGGAAATCGGCGCGCCGCTCCTATGCCGCATACCGAACAGGCTAAGCGAGGGGTACGGGCTGAATATCGAAGGCATAAAGGCGCTTTCCGGGCAGGGGGTGAAGGTCATCATAACAGTCGATTGCGGCATAGCTAATTCCGAAGAGATTTCCTTTGCGTCTTCCCTCGGCATAGACACAATCGTCACTGACCACCATCAGGTCCACAATGGTGTTCCGCCCGCCTTCTCCGTCATAAACCCTTTACAGGAAGGGTGCAGATTCCCGTTCAAAGAGCTTGCCGGGGTGGGGGTTGCATTCAACTTTATTGTGGCCCTGAGGGCGCATCTTCGGGAGACTTCCTTTTTCAAGAAAGAGGCGCCGAATCTTAAAAGATACCTCGATATCGTGGCCATCGGCACGGTTGCGGACATGGTGCCGCTTATCGATGAAAACAGGATACTCGTAAGTTGGGGGCTTAAGCAACTCAATGAAGGAAGAAGACCGGGGGTCGGGGCGCTCGTGGCCTTATCCGGCTTAACTGCGGGAAAGGTTACCGGGGAAAATATCGCATTCCAACTGGCCCCCAGGATTAATGCCGCGGGCAGGCTCGAAGACGCCTCAAAGGCGCTCGGGGTCCTTGAAACCGAAGACATCGAGGCCGCCCGCTCGCTCGCCCGCGCGTTGGACGGCGGAAACTCCACAAGGCAGTCTATCGAGGAGAAGATATTCAATGACGCTCTCGCTATGGTCGGGGATTACGAACGGCAAAAGGTAATCATCGCGGCAAAAGAGGGGTGGCACTCGGGTGTGACCGGAATAGTTGCAGGCAGACTCGTTGAGAGGTTCAACAGGCCCGCTGTCCTCATAGCGATAGAGGGAGCCGTGGGGAAGGGCTCGATAAGGGGGATAAAGGGGTGCGACGTTACCGAGGGGCTTAAGGGGTGTTCGGAACTTCTTGAAAGATACGGCGGGCACAAATCCGCCGCGGGCTTTACCATCAAAAAGATACGGATAGATGAGTTTAGTGTTGCCTATGCCAGATTTATGGACGCGGCCATTACGGATGAAGACCTCATAGAAGAGCTAAGGCTCGATTGCGCCGTCTCGTTTGAAGAATTGAGCGGGAGGCTCATGACGGAGTTGGATAGGTTGCAACCCTTCGGCCGTTCGAATGAAAGGCCGCTTTTCTGCGCCACCTCCGCCGACATACTCCAGAGCGAGGTCGTGGGCAGGGGGCATCTTAAGATGCTCATAAAACAGAACGGCCGCATGCAGAAAGCAATCGCTTTCAATGGGGCGCATTTCCATCCGGTAAGGGGCAGGGTGGATATCGCCTTCTACCCCTATATCGATGAGTGGCAGGGCGGGAGGAACTTAAGGCTGCAAGTGAAAGACTTAAGGCCCTCTTCCTCATAAAACCGGTTTAATAGCGAAGTGCAACTCTCTTCCTCCCTTCGCCCTGCCTGTGCGTGTCCGCGCGCGGACAGGTCAGCATCGTTTAGGCAAGGTTCTTTAAGACCCTTCCAAAGAATTCTTATCCGTGTCCCGGAATTTTCCGTACGGAAGGGAATCACCTTGACAGAGACGGCAAGAGGGAATATATTATCTGGTTAAAATAAGGTGGATGGTCAAGATGAGAATATACGGCGGCATAAAATTTTCAAGGAAGGTCGTTTTTTTTCGTTTCATAATGGTCTTCCTTGACCTTTCGTTCATATCCCCGCGGGCGGTGACTTCCGGGGAGGCCGGTCCTGATTACCCATGGAATATGGACGGCGAGATGGGCAGGGTCTTCGTCCTTTTGAACGGGCACCGGACTGGGTTGAGCCTTCCCGAAAGGGTCAGGCTTTCTTACGTTATCGTGGAAGAAGGCAGGAGGTATGACTTCGACCCGCTTTTCATACTCGCGCTCATCGAGACCGAGAGCACTTTTTATAATTGGTCGAGGTCGAATAAGGGGGCCATGGGGCTTATGCAGGTTCTTCCGGGCACGGGGAGGATGGTCGCCGGCGAGTTGAATATACCATGGGATGGGGACGAAACGCTTTTTAACCCCTTCCACAACGTCAGAATAGGGCTGCGCTATTTTTCGACCTTACTGGGGATGTATAAAGACGACCTCGATAAGGCGCTCGCCGCATACTCGAGCGGCCCTTCCTACATAGAGGCGTTGGCGGCGGACGGGGAAGGCCTTCCGACCCGGTTTTCAGAGAGGGTCTTTTCCCACTATAACGACCTGAGAGAAAGGATTAAAACCTGATGGCTTACGATAGAGGCAAGAGGAAAAAGTATCTTAAAAAAGTCGTAAGCCCCGTGAGGATCAAGCCCTCGGCCTCCATATCCGAACTCCTTTCGGGCATGGGAGAGACCGCATTCCAGGGGAAAAATCTCTCTCGCGCGGTGGATGTGTGGGAGGAGATGCTTAAGGGACGCACAACGGTCTTTTTCGGGCTTGCGGGGGCGCTGGTCCCGGCTGGGATGAGGGAATTGGTCGTCTATCTCATAAAGAATAGATACATCGACTGCCTTGTCTCGACCGGGGCGAACCTATTTCACGACATTCACGAAACCCTGGGGAGATACCACTATCAGGGGCACCCCCATGTCGACGATAGAATCCTTCGGGACGCCGGTATAGACCGCATCTACGACGTCTTTGCACTCGAAGGAGAATTCAATGCGGTAGACCGCTATCTCTATGATTTTTCTTTCGTCCTGGAAAAACGCCCTTACACAACGAGGGAGTTCCTTTACCTTTTGGGAAAGGACCTCGCGAAGAGGGGCGAGGCCGAAGGGATTGTCCTCGCGGCCTATAGGAATGGGGTGCCGGTTTACTGCCCGGCCGTCGGGGATTCTTCCATAGGGATTGCGTTGGCGTTACGGGACGGAGAGACGAACTTCCTTTTCGATACCATCGGGGACGTCAAAGAGACCGCGCACCTCGCCTCAAATGCAAAGGCCTCGGGGGTCATATTCGCCGGTGGAGGCACGCCTAAGAACTTTATCCAGCAAACGGAGGTTACGGCCTGTCTGATGGGCAAAAGGGCTCCCGGCCATAGATACGCCATACAGATAACGGCGGACGCCCCGCACTGGGGGGGGCTCTCCGGGTGTACGTTCGAGGAGGCCCAGAGCTGGGGTAAGATCGCCAAAAAGTCAAGCAGGGTCACGGTCAACTGCGATTCCACCATTGCGCTTCCCATAATCGTAAGCGCCCTCTCCCAGAGGGTGAAGGGGGTAAAGAGGGTTCTTCCGGATTTAAGCCTCAAGAACTCCCACAGGGTGAAAAAGAGGATATGGGAATAACTTGAACAGAGTCGTGTTACAACTTCGGCGGCGTTGAAGGGGTATATAAACAGGATGTCCGATTAAGTGTTGGCGGGGTTAAATTCCCGATTGAATAATAGATGAACTGTGGTAATATAGAGGGGTTTTTGGGGCAAAATAACTCACATAGAGGGGTGAAAAATGACGTACGTCCCGAGAAGGGTCTTTTTCACGAAAGGTGTCGGAACACACAAAGAGGAACTCCATTCTTTTGAACTCGCCCTGAGGGACGCCGGGATTGAAAAGTGCAATCTCGTGCAGGTCTCCAGCATATTCCCGCCGGGGTGCAAGATAGTATCGAGAACCCTGGGTTTAAAGAAACTCTCTCCCGGCCAGATTACATTCTGCGTTATGAGCAGGCTTGCGAGCAATGAGCCTCGAAGGCTTCTCGCGGCGTCCGTGGGATGCGCGATACCGGTTGACAGGAAACTCTACGGCTACTTAAGCGAGCACCACGCCTACGGCCAGACCGACACCATCGCGGGCGATTATTCGGAAGACCTTGCGGCGGCGATGCTCGCCTCCACCCTCGGCATAGAACTCGACGAGAACCTCGGGTGGGATGAGCGAAAGGCCATATACAGGATAAGCGATAAGATAGTCAAGACTACCAACGTCACGCAGTCGGCGATAGTGAAAGGCGACGGCAGATATGCTACAGTCGTTGCGGCGGCGATACTTATTCCCTGAGTGCTTCTGTTAAGCAGTTAATGGAAGTGTCATTCCCAGCACCACTTTGGACACGTTGGCTTTGAATGTTATGGGGGAAGCCCTGTCCAAAGTGGTGCTGGACGCGCAGCGTGTTTTTATCATGAGGCTTGCCCTTACATATAATGTAAAGAAAGATACCGCTCCCTCAAAGGACGCCCCCGAAGATTGTTTTGCGGAATGGGACGAGTACACAACAATAAAGAGTGTCAGGGAGGCGCTTCTTAAAAGGCACGAGGAGGTAGTGCTTGTTGAGGCGGATGAGGATTGTTACGAGAAATTGAGGAAAAGCAGGCCGGAACTCGTCTTCAATATGGCGGAGGGGCTTAGAGGCGAGTCGAGGGAATCACACGTCCCGGCCA
>JACRCB010000074.1 GCA_016219165.1 Deltaproteobacteria bacterium
GAGAATATCTTTATCGTAAGGGGTGGAATCTTAAAGACGAACACGCTCACCTCGGTCCTGGACGGCATTACAAGGGATTCCGTAATAAAGATTGCGGAGGATATGGGCATAAAGGTCGTCGAAGGCAGGTTTTCGAGGGACGAACTCTACATCTCTTCGGAGGCGTTTTTCACCGGCACCGCGGCTGAAATAACGCCCATTAGGGAGGTGGACGACAGGACCATAGGAAGCGGAAGGCCCGGGCCGGCGACAAAAAAAATCCAGCGGGCCTTTTTCGATGCCGTAAGGGGCAAGAACAAAAAATATAAAGCGTGGCTCAGCCGGGTTTAGAAGGTTATTGCCTTCTCCGCTAAGTAAAAAACCAAGGCTCGTCCCCCTCAAAAAAAGCCTTCCCTCGTTGCGGGTGCCGATTGCGCATTTTTTAAAGACCGCGTCATCGCGGCCGCCTCGCTTTTTACATTCCCCGCAATGGAATTGCCCGGAGATGCCTGCGCAGCCGGGGGAAACCGTTTTTCCTGCATACCCGGGCTCCTTTCCTTCAGGGATTGTTGTGCCGGGTCAACCGGTATTATATTTTTCCATGAGGCGGGTTTTTTGTAAAAAGGTTTCTCAATGGAGGAGATGTGAAAAGATTTCTCATTATAGCCGCTGCGGCCGCCGTCCTGATATCAATTGCGTATTTTGGATTAAGCGGCCGCCCTGACAGGGCCGATTACATGGAGGCCATTGGGGTTGTCGAGGCTACCGAGGTGGAGATTTCAGCGAAGATAAGCGGCAGGATTACGTGGCTTTGCTGCCGGGAGGGGGATGCGGTCAAAGCCGCGGAACCTTTAGTCAGGCTCGACGGCGCGGAGCTCGATGCGAGGGTTGAAGAGGCGGCCGCTTCGGTTAGAGAGGCGGAGGCGGCCATTGAGGGCGCGGCGGCCTTCGTAACCGCGGCCCTGGAGGGCGTTAAAGAATCAGGGGCCGAGGTCCAAAGGGTCGGCGCCCTCCTATCGGAAGCCAAAAAAGAATTTGAAAGGGTAAGCGCGCTTTTTAAAGAAGGGGTTATATCCGAAAGGGAACTCGATAAGGCCAGGGCCGGATACGATTCCCTCAATGCGCAGGCCGATTCCATGAAGGCAAGGGAAAGTTCCGCGCTGTCGCAGGCCGCGGCCGCAAGGGCAAAACTCGGTTCCGCAAAGGCATCTTTGGAGTCCTCGAAGGCGCGGGTAAAACTCTTTTCGGCCCAGCTCCAGGACACCTCCATCTCATCCCCGATAGACGGCACGGTCGTGTACAAGGCGTTCGAGACAGGGGAGACCGTTGTTGCTGGGGTGGCAATCTATACGGTGCACGATACGGAGAATATCTGGGCGAGGGTCGACATCGAAGAGACCAATATCGGAAGGATAACCCGCGGAAGGGGGGCGGTCGTTACGACAAGGGACCTCCCAGGAAAGGAATTCAAAGGAGATGTAATCGAGATAGGAGGCGTTGGTGGGTTCGCTACCCAGAGGGATGTTACAAGGGGCAGGCCGGATATAAAGACCTTCAGGGTGAAGGTTGCAATCAGAGACCACATGGGGCTTCTGAAAGAAGGAATGACCGTAAGCGTGAGGTTTTGATTTAGGGAATCTCTGATTAAATGCTTTTTGGGGGAAACCTTCGGGCACCCACCCGCTTATTTTTGTCAATAAATTCATATGGTCTTTCGGTTAGGGTGGGGCAGCCACCTATAGTAACTGAAAATTTTTGAAGAGAGCGGGCACCCATGCGAAGCATGGGTCGAGAAACTTTTTATAAAAAGTTTCTCTCAAAAGAATTAATCAGAGGTTCCTTAGGGAAAATATTTTGTAAAAAGTTTTTTTCACATCCCTGGGCCAGAGGGACAAGTTCCGGGGGGATGGTATTCCGTTCAAGAATTTTCAGATTTTGCAGGGCGGTCAAAAGAGAGGGGCTTGACATCCTCCGCGATATTCCCGGCTGGAAGACCTATGAATGCCGTAGAAACCATTGAACTCACAAAGACATTCGGAGAAGTCAGGGCGCTTGACCGGGTCAGTTTCGCCGTTAAAGAGGGCGAGCTTTTCGGTTTGCTCGGGCCAAACGGCGCGGGCAAGACCACCTTAATAAGGATCCTTACAACCCTCATACCCCCCACATCCGGCGAGGCGCGTGTTATGGGCATTAATGTGGTTGAAAGGCAGGCCGGGGTAAGGGAGAAGATAGGGGTTGTGGCCCAGGCCCTCACAACGGACCTCGACCTTACGGCCTTTGAAAACATGGATATATACGGAAGGTTTTACAGCATACCTAAAAAAGAGCGCCGCGAGAGGATAAGTTATCTCCTCGGGATGGTCGGCCTTAAGGAGCGAAGCAAAGACCTCGTTGCGACATATTCGGGCGGGATGAGGAGAAGGCTCGAGGTCGCGAGGGCCCTTGTTCACAGGCCCGCGTTCCTCATACTCGATGAGCCGACGATAGGGCTCGACCCGCAGAGCAGGCTCGTTGTCTGGGACATGCTCCGTAAACTCAGGCAGGATTACAATCTTACGATACTCCTTACGACGCTCTATATGGAAGAGGCCGAGGCCCTTTGCGAGAGGGTCGCGATAATAGATTATGGAAAGATCGTCGCGCTGGACACGGTCGAGGGGCTCAAAAACGGCATACCCGAGAAGGATACGGTGGAGATTCGCTTCAAAGAAGGCGTAAACAAGGAAGATATCGTGCGCGAGGTGGGGGCGTTGCCCTTTGTGTGCCTGGCCGCATGGGAAGACGAGGGGTTGAGAATCTATACCGATAAGGGGCCCGCGTCCATTCCCATCCTCCTTGAAAGGTTTAAAAAAATCGGGGCGGAGGTGACGGAGGTTTTCTTGAAGGAACTTACGCTCGAGGACGTATTCATACGCCATACCGGCAGGCCCATAAGGGAGGAAGAGGCAAAGAAGGTCAGTTTCTTTATAGGCGCCGGCATACCGAGGAGGTTCGGGAGGTAGGGGGAACCCAGCACCACTCTGGACACAAAAGTTTTGAATGTTATAGAGGTAGCGCCTGTCCAGAGTGGTGCTGGGCGGGCACTCCGTTCAGGTGAAAGGAGCCGGAATCTTCCGTTCGATATCCGGGAAACCCTTCATGAAAAGGGTTTCCCATGAGGCAAGAGGTTTTTTTCTATGATACGTTTCCTTGCGGTGGTAGAAAGGGATTTAAGGAAATTTTTAAGGAACCCGATGGTGGTCCTCGTAAGCATCCTTATGCCGATTCTATACCTCATAATACTCGGGAATTCCTTTCAGGGGGAACTTAAAAACCTTCCTCTCGCCGTTGTCAGGATGGACAGCGGCCCATATGCCGAAAAGATTATGGAGAGGCTCCGTTCAATCGAGGCCGGGCCGAGGACGGTCGCCTTATACTACGCGGCAGACCAGGGTTTTGCGATGGAGGGGCTTAAAAAAGGTCTTTTTAAAGGCGTTTTAATCATCCCGCCGGATTTTTCGAGGGACATACTTCACAAGAAAACCGCGGAGGCCGGGATATTTCTGGATAATTCGGAGCCCATAGCCTCAAATTCGGTGAGAAACGCGGTCAGCGCGGCGTTTTCCGGGATAGGGAGCGAGTTTGCAGCGGTCAGAGAGGAGAGGGCGAGGCCTCTGTTGAGGGACATAGAGGTCTATAAAAAAATAGATTACGACCAGACCCTTATCCCAGGGGTCGTTATAATGGCGATATTTCTGGGCGCGATGACGACCGGGGTCTTCAATACGGTGATGGATAAATTCCTCGGCACGGAGGAAAGTTATCTCATGACGCCGATAACAAAGACGGATATCGTCATGGGGCTTTTGGCGAGCGGGCTTTTTATTACGACCATACTGGCGTTTTTGGTCCTTTTTATAAGTTCCCTCATACTCGGGATATATCTGTGGCAGGTACTGACATGGCAGACGGTCTTCGCCATCTTTTTGGTGATTGTCCTTTCCACCCTTTGCCTGCAGGGGCTCCTTTTCGTAATGCTTTCGAGGGCGGACCATCCGAGGATTGTGGGGGTATTCGGCGGGTTTTTAAACGTGATACTTTTTTTCCCAAGCGGCGCGATATACCCGGTGGAGAGTTTTCCATGGTGGCTTAAGGCGTTTTCAACGGTAAACCCGGAGACCTATTCGGTCCATGCCATGAGGGCTATATTTTCAAAGGGCGAGGGATTGGGCGCGGTAAAAGGGGACCTCGCCTTTCTCGCGGTCTTTGCCTTTATTATGGTCGCTGCCGCCACCCTCGCGTATAAACGCAGGCTGTGAGAGGCGGCGCGGGAGGTATACGAGGGTCGTAGCAAAGTCAATATGTCCCCTTCGTTAAGTCGTCAGGTTTTGATTCCCGAGCGGGCCCGCGTTATAAAAGGATATATAAAGAAGGGGTTGGACGTCTATGCCTATTTCAATAACGACGCCTGCGCATACGCGGTCGTGAACGCAAGGGAGTTTAGGGAGATGGTTGAGGGAGATGGAAGGCTTGAAAAAAAAGGCGTCTATTAGTATCATAGTTAAGGCAAATTACCATAGAATATGGAAAGAAAAATGAAAATAGGTGTTTTCAGTTATCAGGAACTGAAAAAGGCAATTTTAGATGGAGTAATCTCTGCAGATTCGCAAGTGTCAGAGACCCAGATACAGCCGGCAAGCATTGACTTAAGGCTCGGGCCGAAGGCGTACAGGCTGGTTTCGAGTTTTCTTCCGAGAAAAGACCAGAGGGTAATGGAGAGACTCGGGCCGCAAAGCCGGCACCGTGCGAATCTTGTAATGTACGAGCATAATACCA
>JACRCB010000076.1 GCA_016219165.1 Deltaproteobacteria bacterium
GGGAAAAACTTAAGGACGTGGCCGCTTCTTTTCAGGAGGCCGTGGTGGATGTGCTTACGGAGAAGGCCCTCTGGGCCGTTGAATCGGCCCGGACGGAGAATCTCGTGGTGGCGGGAGGGGTTGCCTGCAACTCAAGGCTCAGGGAGAGGCTGCGGGATGCCGCGGGGAAGAAGGGGATAGGTCTCTTCATCCCCCCGCCGCGTTTTTGCAGCGACAACGGCGCCATGGTCGCCGCCTTGGCATATCATCTCTTAAAGAAAGGCTTGAGGGACGGCCTCGATATGGACGCCGTCCCCTCATAGGAGATTGTTGAACTGGATGCCCGCAATCCCGGGGTCCCCAAAAAGGCGGAGACTTTTTGGGGCTGGAATTCCGGCCAGCACCACTTTTGACACGTTATCTTTGAATGTTATAGAGGAAATTCTGTCAAAAGTGGTGCTGGGCACGTTGGCTTTCGCACGGCTGCGGCAATCTTCCCGAAAGGTTTTTTCCCATTGACCCATCAGGCTATGCGCCCCAAAAAACGTCTCGGACAGCATTTCCTCATCGACAAAAACGTAGTAAGGAAGATTATCTCGGCTGCTTCCATAGAGAAGGGGGATTGTGTCATAGAGGTGGGGCCGGGCACCGGAGTCCTGACCGAGGCGCTCCTTGAAAAAGGCGCCAGTGTCGTCGCCATAGAGATAGACCGTGAACTCTGCAGGAAACTGAGAGAGAGGTTTGAGGGCGCGGAGAACCTCGAACTTATGGAAGGAGATGCGCTTAAGAAGGATTTCACCTCCCTTTCAAGAAGACGGGGGAAGAAGTTCAAGGTCGTATCAAACCTTCCTTACAATATCTCCGGGCCTATCCTCGTGAAATTCATGGAGGAGAGGGGGGCGTTTTCAGCCCTTACCCTGATGCTTCAGAAGGAGGTCGCGGTAAGGCTCGTTGCCCTGCCATCCACGAAGGATTACGGGATTCTTTCGGTATTTGCGCGGGCCTATGCCATCGTTAGACGGGAGTTCGATGTTTCTCCCAATTCATTCCGCCCAAGGCCGAGGGTGGTTTCGACCGTTGTGAGTTTAGATATGCTCCCCAAGGCGCTGGTGAGGCCGGAAGATGAAGGGTTTTTTAAAAAGGTCGTGAAGAGCGCTTTTGGGAAGAGGAGAAAAACCCTTTTTAACGCCCTGAAAAGTTTGAATATCTCAAACGCGGATATGGCAAGGGCGCTCTCCCTTTCGGGCATAGACCCGGAGAGAAGGGGGGAGACCCTGAGTGTTGAGGAATTCATAAGACTTACGGAAGGTTTCCTCTTCCCCGCCCCTTAAGAGGGGTAGAGAATTCTTTATCTTGACTTTTTCACCCCGCATGAGATAATTTTTTTATTTATTATGCAAAAGGCACGGTATATCGCGGTAGAAGGCCCCATAGGGGTGGGAAAGACCGCTCTTACGGACAGGCTTGCAAAGGAACTGGATGCGACGGTTCTTATGGAGGAGGTCGATACAAACCCCTTCATCATGAATTTCTACGGCGACATAAAGAAGCATGCGTTCCAGACCCAGCTCTTTTTTCTCCTGAGCCGCTACCAGCAGCAAAAGGAACTGGGCCAGTGCGACCTCTTTAAAACGAGCGTTGTCGCCGATTATCTCTTTGCAAAGGACAGGATATTTGCGTACTTAAACCTCGACGGGAACGAACTCAGTCTGTATGAGCAGGTCTACAGGCTCCTCGATGCGAGGATACCCAAACCCGACCTCGTCGTATACCTTCAGGCCTCCAGCTCGGTGCTCGTCGAGAGGATAGAGAAGAGGAACAAGGACTATGAAAAGGATATAAACGAGGGGTATCTCAGGGCCCTCGTGGACGCATATAACAAATATTTTTTCTATTACACCGACACCCCGCTTCTGGTGGTCAACACAACCGAGATAGATTTCGTGGAAAACCCCGCGGACCTCTCTAACCTCGTAAAGGAGATAAGGTCCATAAAGGGCGGGACGCAGCATTACATACCGCTTGGATCCGGGCGTTAAGCGCCGGACCGGGACGGGATTTCGGAAGAAGTGTCCGGCGGCTAAAGCGGCAGGCCCTTCGTTTCGTCTGAAACCTTCCGTCCTTTTTGCGGAAGGTTTTTTTATTGCGTGCCGAATATGAAGAAGATAACCGTACCGGACATCGTAAGGATGAAGGTTGAGAGGAGAAAGATTGCCGTCCTCACCGCTTATAATTATCCCATGGCGAGAATCCTCGATTGTGCCGGCATACCGGTCGTCCTCGTCGGAGATTCTCTGGGGATGGTGGAGGCGGGATATTCTACAACGCTCCCCGTGACAATGGATGAGATGGTCTATCACACGAGGATGGTAAAAAAGGCGTGCGGGGTAAGCCTCGTTCTGGCGGACATGCCTTTCATGTCGTATCAGGTAAGTCCTGAGGAGGGCATGAGGAATTCAGGAAGGCTCGTTAAGGAAGGGGGGGCCGAGGCGGTCAAGGTAGAAGGGGGTAAGAGGGCGGCGCATACCATAAGGGCAATCGTTGATATCGACATACCTGTTATGGGGCACATAGGGTTAACCCCGCAGAGCATCCACAGGATGGGGGGGTATAAGGTTCAGGGCAGGGGTAAAGAGGCGCGGGAAAGACTCCTCGAGGACGCCCGCGCGGTGGAGGCGGCGGGTGCTTTTTCGATTGTCTTGGAAGCAATACCGGCGGAACTCGCCGGAGAGATAACCGGAATTTTAAAGATTCCGACAATCGGCATAGGGGCCGGCCCCGGCTGCGACGGACAGGTGCTTGTCCTTAACGATATCCTCGGCCTCGGAGGCGAGGGGAAAAGGCCGAGGTTCGTCAAAAGGTATGCAAACCTCGAAGAGGTTATAGAAAAAGCGGTAACGGATTATAAAAAGGACGTCGAAGAGGGACGGTTCCCTTCAGAGGAACATTCCTATTGAACGGGATGCCCGCCGCATCATTGGGGACGGGGCCTGGGGTGAGGGGAGATGAGAGAGGGGGGGATAATTGATGCGGGAGGAAAGAGCGGCCATGGAAGCAATAGAGAAGATAGAAGGGATGAAAGAGTTTTCCTCCAGGGCAAGGGCTTCGGGCAAGACTATCGCCTTGGTCCCGACGATGGGGTGCCTGCACCGCGGGCATATCGAACTTATAAAGAAGGCAAAGACATTGTGCGATATTGTTGTTTTGAGCGTATTCGTCAACCCGGCGCAGTTCGGCCCCGCCGAGGACTACGAGAGGTATCCGAGGAATATGGAGAGGGACATCAATGCGGCCCTGAGAGAGGGGGTGGACGTCTTATTTAACCCGTCCGCCGGGGAGATATACCCCGAAGATTATCTCACCTTCGTCGACGTCGAAAAACTTCCCGCAAGACTCTGCGGCCTTTCAAGGCCGGGACATTTCAAGGGGGTTACGACGGTCGTTGTGAAATTTTTCAATATAGTCATGCCGCATGCCGCGGTCTTCGGACTCAAGGACTACCAGCAGCAACTTATAATAAAAAGGATGGTCAAGGACCTTAACATGGACGTGGAGATAGCGACTGTTGAGACCGTGAGGGATACGGACGGGCTTGCCATGAGTTCAAGGAACGAATACCTGAGCAAAAGCGAGAGGGCTGCGGCGAGGTGTGTGCCGCGCTCTATCGGGGCGGCGGAGGCGGCATATCTTAAAGGGGAAAGAGATGCCGCAAACATAATAGAAAAGGCTCGGGGAATCATAGGCGGCGAGCCGCTCGTTAAGTCGGACTATGTCGTTGTCTGCGACCCGGAAACGCTTATCCCCGTCGAGATGATAAAGGGCAGGGCGGTCATTCTCCTTGCCGTAAGGATTGGGGATGTGAGGCTTATAGACAATTGCATGTTGGGGTGAAGTTGTATTCCAATCCAAAAGCAGTATGAGGAGGTAAAAAGAGCCAATGCAGCGCATAATGCTAAAGAGTAAACTCCACAGGGTGACGGTAACGGATTCGAACCTCGACTATGAGGGGAGTGTTGCGATAGATGCGTCCCTTATGGAAAGAGCCGGCATACTCCCCTTTGAGAAGGTCGAAATCTATAATGTCACAAACGGCAACCGTTTTGAGACCTATGCGATAACCGCGCCGGGAAATAGCGGCGAGGTCTGCATAAACGGCGCCGCGGCGCACCTCGCGAAAAGAGAGGACGTGGTCATAATCGCAAGTTATTCGGTCATGGATGAAGAAGAGGCCATGAACCACCATCCGGTCATCGTCTACGTGGATGCAAAGAACACGGTTAAAAAAGTGGTCGCGGGGACTGCGGTGGAGTCATGAAAAAGAATATCAAAAGGTACTTTATAACTGGCCTTCTCGTCGTCATCCCCGTCTATCTCACGTTCTATGTCTTGTGGGTCATCGTAAGGTTCCTGGACTCTTTTGTCTACGCGCTGCCGGTTTCCATCAATCCGGATACGTATCTGCCGGCGCATATCTACGGGCTCGGAATAGTCGCCACGGCGGCAGGTGTTTTTTTAGTGGGGGTCGTGGCCACCAACTTCCTGGGGAAAAAGCTCGTCGCGATAGGCGAGGGGATGCTTGAGAGGATTCCCGTGTTAAGGACGGTGTACAGCGCGTCGAAGCAGTTTATAGAAACTTTCTTTACGAGGGGCTCCGATGGGTTTAAGAATGTCGTGCTTGTAGAATTTCCGAGGAAGGGGGTATACTCCATCGGTTTTGTAACGAGCAGGACAAAGGGCGAGGTGCAGGATAAGACAAAGGAGGACGTTATAAACGTCTTCGTCCCCACCACCCCGAACCCCACAAGCGGTTTTTATTTCGCGGTCCCGGAACAGGACGTAATCCCGCTCGACATGGGGGTTGAGGACGCTTTCAAGATGATAATATCGGGGGGGCTGATCGTCCCGGAAAAAGGCAAAGATAAGAAGCAGACGGGCTCGTCTTGAACCTCCTTGCATTGTTTTTAAATTATGGTAAAGTGTTTTTCCCCGGCATACTTCGAGGCCCTGTTTATTCCGTTTATTCCGCCGGCGGGGGCGAACTCACCGGCGCCGGGTGTGGTTTTATCATAGACAGGATAACAGGACTTGAAGGTATTGTAATTTAGACCGGCGGTCAAGGAGTCTCATGAAAGAGAATCTCGACGGGTTATGCATCAATACGCTCCGCTTCCTTGCGGTGGATGCCGTCGAAAAGGCGAAATCCGGACATCCCGGAATGCCCATGGGCGATTCTTCGATGGCCTATGTGCTGTGGACGCGCTTTTTAAGGCATAATCCCAAAAACCCCCTCTGGCCCGCAAGAGACAGGTTCGTCCTTTCGGCAGGGCACGGCTCGATGCTCCTCTATTCGCTTCTGCACCTTACTGGATACGACCTTTCGCTCGAGGAGTTGAAGAACTTCAGGCTGTTGGGCTCCCATACCCCGGGCCACCCGGAATACGACCCCAAAAGGGGTATTGAGACAACGACCGGGCCCCTGGGTCAGGGCTTTGCAAACGGCGTTGGAATGGCGATGGCCCGGAGGTATCTTAAGGACAGGTATAACAGGCCCGGATACCCCCTTTTCGATTATTACATATACGCCATTACAAGCGACGGAGACATGATGGAGGGGGTATCGAACGAGGCCGCTTCCCTTGCCGGGCATCTCGGCCTCGGAGAGCTCATATACCTTTACTCCGATAACCGCATAACCATCGAGGGGCCGACCGACCTTTCATTTACAGAGGATACGGGAAAGAGGTTTGAGGGCCTCGGGTGGCACGTAGAGAAGGTGGACGGCAACGACCTCGAGGGGGTCTCGGAGGCCATAAAGAAAGCGCGGAAGGAAATATCCAGGCCCTCCCTTATCATCGCCCGCACGCATATAGGTTTCGGAAGCCCGGGCAAGCAGGACACGGCCGATGTCCACGGAGCGCCTCTGGGGCCTCGTGAGGTCAGACTTTCCAAGGAAAAACTCGGCTGGCCGTCCGGCCCTGATTTCCATATCCCGCCGGAGGCGCTCGGGGAATTCAGAAAGGCCGTTCCCAAGGGAAAGGGGCTGGAAAACGAGTGGAACGGGATGTTCGATAACTATTCGAAAAAATATCCGGAACCAGCGGGAGAGTTTAAGTCCCTCCGGGACGGCTCCTTTAAAGAGGAGTGGATAAACGACCTGCCCGTATTCGACCCCTCATCCGGCCTAGTGGCGACAAGGAGCGCGTCAGGCAAGGTCCTGAATGCGATTGCTCCTAAGGCCCCGTTTCTTATAGGCGGGAGCGCGGACCTCGCCCCCTCAAACAACACATATATGAAAGGAATGGGGGATTTCTGTCCGGGCAAGGCCGGCGGGAATATCCACTACGGCGTAAGGGAGCATGCAATGGCGGGGATAATGAACGGGATAGCCCAGAGCGGGGTGCTCGTTCCCTTCGGAGGGACATTCCTCGTATTTTCCGACTATATGAGGCCGGCGATAAGGCTTGCCTGCCTTTCCCGTTTCCGCGTCATATATGTCTTTACGCACGACTCCATCGGCCTTGGAGAGGACGGTCCGACGCACCAGCCAATCGAGCATCTCGCGTCCCTGCGGGCCATACCCAACCTCGTCACCATAAGGCCCGCTGACGCGGCCGAAACCGTTGTCGCGTGGAAGGTGGCGCTTCAAAGAAAAAAAGGGCCTGTCGCGCTCGTCCTTACGAGGCAGAACGTCCCGGTGCTGGAAAGGGGGAAATATAGCGCGGAAGACTTAAGGCGCGGGGCATACGTCATAGCCGACCCTCCCGGCGCAGCGCCGGAGCTGATAATAATCGCTACCGGCTCGGAGGTGAGCCTTGCGCTCTCCGCCTGCGAGAGGCTCCTTAAGAGGGGAATCTTCGTCCGGGTCGTGAGTATGCCGAGCTGGGAGTTGTTTGAGGAAGAGGGCGAGGATTACAGGATGAGCGTCCTTTTGCCGGATGTGAAAACAAGGCTCGCGGTAGAGGCGGGGAGTCCAATGGGATGGCATAAATATGTCGGAGACTCAGGGGATATAATGGGCATTACTTCGTTCGGCGCATCCGCGCCATGCAAGGCATTGTTTGAGAAGTTCGGCTTTACGGTCGAGGATGTAGAGAAAAGGGCGCTCGAACTCATAACCGCCAAAAAAGAACGCTTCCTCGACAGGATGTAAGGAACCTCTCAAAAAAGCATTTTTGGGGGAACCTTTCCGACCCACCCTTGCGGGTGTGTGCCCGAAGTTTCCCACTTCCCATTGCAATTGCTGCGCAGCAATGGGAGCCCTGCCCCCTCCAAAGACTTTTAGCAAAACTGAAAGTTTTTGAACTGAAAATTTTTGGAGAGAGCGGGGCACCCATGCGAAGCATGGGTCGAGAACCTTTTTACGGGGAACCCATCCGAAGGATGGGTCGGGTTCTCTCAAGATACTTCTTCAGAGATTCCCTAACGCGGCCGCGAGCATTCCGTTCAGCGCGGGTATAGAGGCATCTCCCCCCGGAGTCCTTTTCCGCCGAATGAACAGAGCATGGAAGATACATGCCGGATACCGTAAAGACAACCATCTCCCTCGGCAGATTCCATTCCTCGCACGCAACCCTGCTTAAGGACATGGAAAGGGCTCATTTTTCGAGGAGGCTCTGGGGGCGCGACCCAACCCTCTGGAAAAAATCCCCGGGGCATAAGAAGATAATCCGCAATTCCCTGGGCTGGCTCACCGTGCCCGCTCTCATGAAGGGAAGGCTCAAGGGATTGGATGTTTTCTCCAGGTCCATAAAGGATTCGGGATTCAGCTGCGTCCTCCTGTTAGGGATGGGAGGCTCGAGTATTGCGCCTTTGGTTTTTTCAAAGACATTCGGCCCCCGAAGGGGCCGGCCCCGTCTTTTAGTGCTCGATTCTACGTCCCCGGATTCCATAAAGAGGGTCGAGGGCCTTATAGACCCGGCAAAAACCCTCTTTATAGTGGCAAGCAAGTCCGGCGCCACAATAGAGGTATCGAGCCTTTTCGATTATTTCTATGACATGGTGGAGAAGAGGAAGGGCAAAGACGCGGGAAGGAATTTTATCGCTATAACCGACCCCGATACCCCGCTCGCCGGACTTTCCGCCGAGAGGGGATTTATTTCTACGTTCTTAAACCCTCCGGACATAGGCGGAAGATACTCGGCGCTTTCATACTTCGGGCTTGTTCCCGCCTCTTTGACGGGAATGGATGTGGGAAGGCTTCTTTCTTCCGCAATCGGGATGTCTCATGCGTGTTCTCCGAAGGTCAGGGAATCTCAAAACCCGGCTGTCATGCTCGGATGCGCCCTCGGGCTAATGGCCCGGGAAGGGAAAAATAAGGTCACGTTTTTTCTCGACCCGGAGGTCTCCTCATTCGGCCTCTGGATAGAGCAACTCATCTCCGAGAGCGTCGGCAAGGAGGGCAAAGGGCTCATACCCGTCGTGGGGGAACCCATCGGCGCTCCTTCTGACTACGGCCCGGACAGGGTATTTATTTCAATAGGATTAAAGGGAGGCAATAGGATTTCGAGAACCTTCGACGGCCTTAGAGCGGCCGGGTATCCGGCCCTGACATTCGAACTCCAGGACAGGTATGCGTTGGGAGGCGAGTTTTTCAGATGGGAGGCCGCGACCGCGGCGCTCGGGGCCATACTTAAGGTTAATCCATTTGACCAGCCGGATGTCGAGGGCGCAAAGAAAAGGGCAAGGGGATACATCGAGAGTATCGGGCAGAGGAGGGGTTACGGCGCCGGAGGGTTTTCCGCCGGGGAAGGAAAACTTGGATTGTCTTTCGGAAAATCCCGGATGAAGGTGCGGGGCAAACAACTTAACGCCAAGGGGCTTTTAAAGAAATTCGCCGGGCTCCTTAAAAAAGACGCTTATATTGCCGTACTTTCATACCTCGACCCGGAGGACGGTTTTTTTTCCGGGGCGTTGACTTCCATGCGCGTTTTTTTAAGGGATAGAACCAAGGCGGCCACACAGTTCGGATACGGGCCCAGGTACCTTCATTCAACGGGTCAGCTGCACAAGGGCGGCCCGCGTAACGGGCTCTTCATTATTATCGCGCATGGAATGGGTGAAGGGGAAGAGGATGTCCGTATCCCGGCGAGGCGCTACAGTTTCGGGGAACTTCTTTTTTCGCAGGCCCTGGGGGATATGGAGGCGCTCGATGGAAAGGGGAGGCCCGTAGTTTTGTTTAATCTTGGAAATGCGTCCCGAAGGTGTTTAAAAGAGGTCTTTAAGTTGATTAAGGACGCGTTCAAAGGGTGATGACTTTATGGCTGATGACGGGAAAGAGATAGTCCTCGCCGGCGATATCGGAGGGA
>JACRCB010000077.1 GCA_016219165.1 Deltaproteobacteria bacterium
GGACGGGGCAGGCATAAATGGCGGAGATTCCGTTCAGGGAGAAGGGCGGATTAAATCTACTCTATCCCTTCCTCTCTATCTTCTCGAGTCCGCCCATGTAGGGACGGAGCGCAGGCGGGATAATGACGGAGCCGTCCTGTTGCTGATAGTTCTCCAGTATCGCTACGACCGTCCTTCCGACCGCAAGGCCGCTTCCGTTCATGGTATGCACGAACTTAAGTTTTCCGCCGTGTCCGGGCCTGTACTTTATGTCCGCCCTCCGCGCCTGAAAGTCCTCGAAGTTGGAGCACGAGGAAATCTCCCTGTATCTATCCTGCCCCGGCAGCCAAACCTCTATGTCGTATGTCTTTGCCGAAGAAAAACCCAGGTCCCCTGTGCAGAGAAGCATTACCCTGTAATGGAGGCCGAGCCTTTTTAATACCTCTTCGGCGTCGTTTGTGAGTTTTTCGAGTTCATCGTAACTCCTCTCCGGGGCCGTGAACTTTACCAGTTCCACCTTGTCGAACTGGTGCTGTCTTATAAGCCCCTTTACGTCTTTCCCGTAACTGCCCGCCTCTTTTCTGAAGCACGGGGTATATGCGGTATAGCATACGGGGAGGCTCGCTTCATCGAGCGTTTCTTCGCGGTGGATGTTGGTAACCGGGACCTCGGCCGTGGGAACGAGATAATGGTCCCATCCTTCTATCTTGAAGAGGTCTTCCTCGAACTTGGGCAGCTGCCCCGTGCCCACGAAACACTCGGCCGTCGCCATGAAAGGAGTCCATACCTCTTTGTAGTTGTGTTCCCTCGTGTGGAGGTCGAGCATGAAGTTAATAAGGGCCCTCTCAAGGAGCGCCCCCTCCCCTTTCATGAGCGCAAACCTCGCCCCCGCAATCTTACCGGCCCTCCCGAAGTCGATAATGCCGAGGGCCTCCCCGATTTCAACGTGCCCTTTCGGGCTGAAGGAAAAAGACGGCTTTTCCCCTACGACCCTTACTGCCGGGTTGTCGTTTTCATCCTTCCCGTCCGGCACGCCAGGGTGGGGCAGGTTCGGTATCTCGAGGAGGAATCTTTTAAGTTCATCCTCGCACTGCTGCGCCTCTTTATCGAGGGACTTAATCCTTTGAGAAATCTCCTGCATGCCTCCGAGGAGGCCGCCCGCGTCTTTTTTTTCCTTCTTGAGTTTCCCTATCTCCTCCGAGACGGCATTCCTTCTCTCCTTCAACCCATCGGCCTCTTTAATCAAACCCCTTCTTTTTTCGTCGAGGGAAGAAAAAGGGGAAAGGTCTATACCCTTTCCCCTTTTTTTAAGCCTCTCACCGGCCTCTTTCAGGTTCTCCCTCAGATACTTTATATCGAGCATATCCTCCTCGAGGAAAATTTTTCGTAAAACGCCACTGCAGCAGGCCGAAGCCCTGAGCAAAACCGGAGGCAAGAGGGGGGAGAACCCCTCCCGTCAAGAAAAAGACCTTCTCCGGCTATTGCCACCTTTTATAAAGGTTATTCTCTATCCCGAGCGAGTCGAGGACCTTTCCTACGACGAAATCAACCGCGTCTTTGAGTGTTTTTGGCCTGTGGTAGAACGCGGGCATGGCAGGCAGGACCGTAACGCCGAGCCTTGCCAGTTTAAGCATGTTCTCGAGATGTATGGCGTTAAGCGGGGTCTCTCTGGGTACGATTATGAGTTTACCCCCTTGTTTAAGCACGCAGTCCGCGGCCCTTTCTATGAGGTTGGTGGATATGCCCCCCGCAATCCTCGCAAGCGTGCCCATACTGCAAGGACATACCACCATTGCCTTATGCAGTGAAGAACCGCTTGCAAGGGGCGAAGAAATACGGCCGGAGGGGGTATAATCGAGCCTGCCTTTAAGCCCCTGAACCTTAAAAAAGGAGCGGATTACTTTTTCGGTTTTCTTCCCTTCGCAATCGAGCCCGGCCTCTTCTTTAAGGAGCATAAAACCAGTCGGGGAGATGATGAGTTCCACATCATCCCCCCTCCTTAATAACTCCTCGACAAGCCTGAGTCCGTAAAAAACGCCGCTTGCGCCGGTGAAAGCCACTATGTAAGAAGCCAAAGAAAACCCCGGCCCGGGTTACGGGAAAAACTTTTGTAAAAACGGGTCAAAAACAGGTTCGCCGCAAGGTTATGCGGGGGGGTTCCGCCTCCCGCTATTCTTTGGCCTTTACCGCCACATAGAGGACGCCCTTCCCCCTCTTTATGAGGAAAAGCACCATGTCTTTACCAACCGCCTTTTTCAACTCATCCCTGTATTCCTTGACGTTCCTCACAGGCTTACGGTTTATCTCCTTTATCACGTCCCCGCGCCTTATGCCCGAATCTTCGGCCGGGCTATTTCTTTTCACCGAATGGACAAACACGCCAACGGTATCTTCAACGCCAAACCTTTCGGCCACATCCGGGGTGATGTCCTGGGCAACGATGCCGAGTTTTTCCCCTGATACCGTCTCCTTGGTCTCGTCGGCCGCGGCCTCTTCCTCTCCCTCCGGCTTTCTTCCGACCTTAAGCTGCACGGCCATTTCCTTACCGTCCCTTACAATCCTTACCTCGACCTTTTTACCCGGCACGGTTGCGGCAACCGTCCTCGGAAGGTCGTTCAATTCCTCTATCGGCTTCCCGTCGAACTCAACGATTATGTCACCCGTCTTAATCCCGGCCTTTTCCGCGGGGTCCCCGGGCACGACCGAGGAAACGAGCGCGCCCTTGGGCTCCTTGAGCCCAAAAGACCTTGCCATATCCTGTGTAACCTCCTGTATGGTAACGCCCACCCAGCCCCTCGTAGCCTTGCCCTTATCCTTAAGTTCCAGAAGGACTTCCTTTACCATGTTCACGGGCGTTGCGAACCCTATACCCTGGCCGCCCGCCACTATGGCCGTATTTATGCCGACCACCTCTCCCCTCAGGTTGAAAAGCGGCCCGCCGCTGTTTCCGGGATTTATGGAGGCGTCGGTCTGGATGAAATTGTCATAAGGGCCCGCGCCGATTACCCTGCCTTTCTGGCTCACTATCCCGGATGTCACCGTTCCACCGAGCCCGAAGGGGTTGCCTATGGCCAGCACCCAGTCGCCTATCTCCAGTTTGTCGGAATCGCCGAGGGTGACCGCCGGCAGATTATCCTCGTCCTCTATCCTTATGAGCGCCACATCGAGCAGGGAATCCTTGCCCACCACCGCGGCCTTATACTCCCTTTTTTTATGGCCCGAGAGCGTAACTATAATCTCGGTTGCGTTCTCTATGACATGGTTGTTGGTGAGTATGTAGCCCTCTTTGTTTATTATAAAACCGCTTCCAAGGCTCTGCCTCTTGAACTCCCTGTCTTCCTGAAAGTGTTTGGGGAACTCTTCCCCGAAGAATTCATCGAACGGGGTTTTGAACTC
The DNA here is from genome assembly GCA_016219165.1 of Deltaproteobacteria bacterium. GTDB lineage: Bacteria > Desulfobacterota > GWC2-55-46 > GWC2-55-46 > DRQE01 > JACRCB01. The sequence continues at coordinate 3,376 of JACRCB010000077.1, forward strand.
CGGAAACGGCATCATGGGTTTTTCTTTTACAACCTGCGTAGTGGATATGTTAACGACCGCGGGCATGAGTTTCTTTGCGAGTTCCACAAAGGAAGGCGGCCCCGCCGCCACCACCGCTTCGCCCGCGGGCTCTTTCCAGAAACTCTGCGCGCCCGTATATCCGGTCAGGTCGAGCCTCGTGGTGACGGCAACACCCGCCGCGAGGGAAATGAACGCGACTATCATGAGTGTCTTTATACCGAACCTTTTAACCCTCTTCTCCATTTATCTTCTCCTTCTTCTCCTTTTCGTTGAAAATCCCGCGCAAAGGGCGATTTCCGCCCGGCCCATCCTACGGATGGGTACCCCGCGCGGCCTTCAGGTATCTCATCCGGAGGTCGTAAAGGGCGTCGGTAACGAGCCTTTCCTCGTCGGGCGTGAGGTTCCCGCGCGTTTTTTCCTCCATCATGCCGATTATGTCTATCGTGTGCCGCGCCATCGGATAATCTTTTTCGAACTTGTCCGTTACCGGGTTTTTTATCTCGCCCAGATGCATCAGAACCGATGTCGAAAGGGAGAGGATAAAGGTGGTGAAGTCCGCGGGCA
>JACRCB010000010.1 GCA_016219165.1 Deltaproteobacteria bacterium
GCGCGTCTTAAGCCGCCCCCTACCGCCCCTTCTTCGCCCACCCGTCTATCCTGTCCCTTATCTCTGCCGGGAGGTCTATGAATTCCACCCCCATGCCGGGCTCGAGCCCTCTTTCTTTCGGGTCGAATTCCCTTTTCCATATAACCCTCGAGCGGCACGAAACCCTTTCTCCGTCATCCGGCATCTTAAAAGAAATCTCGCACTCCTCCCCGGGTTTGCGCGGGTTTACCGAGGATATGAACATCCCTGACCTGCCGAGGTTCTTCGCATACCCGAAGAGGATGTTGTCCCTTTCGGAAGAAACCTTCATGACAAGGAGGTATTTTCTTAAGTCCCTCCTTTTCTCTCCGAGCATGACGTAATCGTTACCATCTTTCGTGGTGGATGATTTCTTCAAGGGGTTTCCTCGCCTTCTCCTGAACTACGAGCGGTTCCTTCGGGTAGCCCATCGCTATGACCGCGACGACCTCGATATTCTCCGGTATGTCGAGTATGGTTTTAACCTGTGCCGGGTCTATAGCCGCAACCCAGCATGTGCCGATGCCTTCGGCGGAGGACGCGGCAATCATCTCGGTTATAGCGATAGTGGTATCTACCCATGCATAGTTTGTCCTGTCCGCCTTCCTTACCCATGCCTTGTCCGGCTCTGCGCAGGCAACGATGCAGAGCGGGGCGTTCTTAAAGCCCTCTTTTGTGAAGACACGGTTGAATCCCTCCCTCTTTTCTCCCTTCACTACTATGAAGTGCCGGGGCTGGCGGTTTGCCGCGCCTTGCGCATTCCTCAATACATCCAAAAACCTCGATAGTTTTTCCTCCTCTATCTCCCTGTCCATGAATTCCCTGACGCTTCTTCTTCTGTTCAAAAATTCGTAAAACCTCTCAATGTCCCGGTCCATGGACCCTCCTCGCTACCCTTTGGAAAACCAAAACGCCGCCAATAAGTTCATATCAACGCATCGGCGAATTCCCCGGCATTGAATTCTTTAAGGTCATCCACCCCCTCTCCCACCCCTATGAAACGTATCGGTATCTTCAATTCCCTCGCGATAGGCACTATTATCCCGCCCTTGGCCGTGCCGTCCAATTTTGTTATCACAATGCCCGTAACGCCGACGTATTCATTGAAGAGTTTTGCCTGATTAAGCGCGTTCTGGCCGGTCGAGGCGTCTACGACGAGAAGGTTTTCATGGGGGGCGGAGGGGATTTCCCTGTTGACCACCTTTTTTATCTTCTTCAATTCTTCCATGAGATTAACCTTTGTGTGGAGCCTTCCCGCGGTATCGAGTATAACGACATCCGTCTTTTTCGCCACGGCGGATTTTACCGCATCGAACGCCACGGCCCCCGGGTCTCCGCCGTGCGAGTGTTTTATAACCGGGCATCCCGCCCTTTCCCCCCATATCTCGAGTTGTTCTATCGCGGCGGCCCTGAAGGTGTCCCCGGCCCCTAAAATAACGCTCTTCCCCATGGAGGAAAACCGCGATGCGAGTTTCCCTATGGTGGTGGTTTTGCCAACACCGTTTACCCCTAAAACCATAATCACAAAGGGTACTACACCCGGCGGGATTACAAGCGGGCTCTCGACTTCCTTGAGGAGCCCGGATATCGAGGCCCTCAGCCTCTCGCTTAAACCCTCCTTATCCCATTTGAATCCCTCTTTGAGGGCGCCCACTATCTCGGAGGATGTCTTAACCCCCACATCGGCCGTGATGAGCGCCTCTTCGAGCCGTTCCAGAGACTCCTTCCTCGTGCCCATTCCCAAGACGGATTCTATACCGCCCATTATCGCATTGTGGGTTCTGGCAAGCCGAGCCTTGAGTCTCGCGGTTAAGTTCATCTTCCCTTCGCCTCCGCGCTTCTGTTTACCGGCGGGGTTTAAGGATAGCATACGGGAACGGATTTTTAAAGCGATTTATGACGGTTGCATATCATGCATATCAGTGACCGGACTTTCATCCGTTGACTGTGGGAAGGAAGATGTGTTATTTTTGGGATGGAGTTTTGTCTCTCATGATATTTCGAGGCAGGCAACGGGTCCGTTTCCCGCATAACAATCCCCGGAGCCGGAAAAGACCGGAGCCGATATGCAGAGGCATTGATGCCGCCTATTAGCAGGCTGCTGAAAAACTCAAAATTTGTTCAGGCCGACCCATCCGAAGGATGGGTGCCCCGAAAACGTCCATATGCGAGGCGTCGAGGAACGACAAATGAGGCGCACTTTGTTGTGCGCCGCAGTGAGGAGTGACGATGACAACGAAGCAGATGGGCGTTTTTCAGCAGCCTGATAGGAAAAACATCTTATCCTCTTTCCTTAATCTCCTCTTCCCGCCGCTCTGTCCGCTCTGCGAGGCCGGAATAAAAGAAGACGCATTCTGCGCTCCGTGCCTTTCCGGCTCGAAAAGAATGGACGGGCCGGTCTGCCTGCTCTGCGGCCGGCCCTTCGCATCAGAAGCGGGAATCCACCATACCTGTGCGGATTGCCTTAAAAAGAATCCGCCGTTTGTAAAAGCGCGGAGCGCCTTTTATTACGAAGGCACCCTTCTTTCCGCCATACACCGCTTCAAGTACGGCGGGAACATGGCGTTTTTAAAGCCGCTCTCCCTTCTCCTCTCTCATGCCATGACCCTTCTCAATGAAAGGCCGGACATCATCGTGCCGGTGCCGCTCCATAAAGAAAGGCTTAAAAAAAGGGGGTTCAATCAGTCGCTGCTTCTGGCAAGGGAGTTGGCAAAAGGGCTTTCCGTAGAAGTGGATTGCATGAATCTGAAGAGGACGCTCAACACCCTTCCTCAGGTAGACCTCAAGGAGAAAGAGAGGGTCATTAACGTAAAAGGGGCCTTCACGGTCAAAGACCCCTCTAAATTCAAGGGTAAGCGGGTCCTTTTAGTCGACGATGTCTTTACAACAGGGGCAACGGTAAGGGAGTGCGCAAAGGTCCTTAAAAAGGCCGGGGCAGAAGTTTTTGCCGTAACACTTGCCAGAGTGGGGCATATGTGATAAATAACGGGACGGGATGGGAAAAACCGTAACGCTCAAAAGACTCCTCAAAGAACTTAAAGGGCGTAGAAATAAAAAAATCGTCTTTACAAACGGATGCTTCGACATCCTCCACGCGGGCCATGTAAGATACCTCAAAAAGGCGAAGGCCC
>JACRCB010000087.1 GCA_016219165.1 Deltaproteobacteria bacterium
CCCTGACCCTGTAAGCCCGGCTGTAAAATTTAGGAATAGATAGAAAAGAATGGAAGAGAAAAAGAGGATGGAAATAATGAGGATATATGACCGCTTCTTCATAAAATCCTTGAAAACTCAAAAAAAATATGATAATGAGTATAGGCTGTTTTCAATCCCGGAGTCAAGGTGCGGGACAAAAAACCAAACCCGGAAAAAAGGAGAGATTCAGAATATGTCTTTAAAATGCGAAATATGCGGAAAGGGCGCGTCCTTCGGCAACAGCATAAGCCACGCCCATAATAAAACCCGGAGAAGGTGGAACCCTAATATCCAGATGATAAAGGTCAACTTAAACGGCACCGTAAAAAAGGTCAGGGCATGCACGCGCTGTATAAGGAGCCGGGCCGTCAAAAAGGCCGCGTAAGGTCCGGGCCTTTACCCCTTTACTATTAATGCGCGATAAAACCCTCAGCCCCTAATCCGCGGCGATACTATTCCCCGGTCACAGCCGTTGCGTCTATCTCTATGCCCGCCCCCTTAGGCAGGGCGCTTACCCCTACCGTTGCCCTTGCAGGATACGGGGGGACAAAGAACTCCGCGTAAACCTCGTTCATTTCCTTGAACCCTGAAAGGTCGGCAAGGTATACGGTGGTTTTAACGACGTCTTCAAGTCCTACACCTTCCTCCTCGAGTATCGCCTTCAGGTTTTCCAAAACCCTTCGCGTCTGCTTCCCGATGCCGCCGCCCGTAACCTCGCCGGAGGACGGGTCAACGGGAATCTGGCCGGATACGAAGATGAGATTCCCCGCCCTCACGGCCTGCGAGTAAGGCCCTATGGCTGCGGGGGCCATCTTTGTCTTCACTTCCTTTTTGTCCATAAAACCCTCTAAGGAACCTCTGATTAATTCTTTTGAGAGAAACTTTTTATAAAAAGTTTCTCTCAAACTCTCTTCAAAAATTTTCAGTTCTGGTGGGCACAGCCCACCCTAAAAGTCTTTGGAAAGGGGTTTGGGGGAGAACCTTTCCGACCCACCCAAAGGGTGGGTGCCCGAAGGTTTCCCCCAAAAAGCATTTAATCAGAGTTTCCCTAAGTCCTTGCGGACCTCTTTTCCCCATCCCCGGCCCCTCCTCCCTTTATCCTTTCCACCTTTACGACCTTCTTTATCTTCTTCAACGAGTTGATTACGTTTTTCAGATGCTGGGCGCTCTTTACCTCCACCTCAAAGGTGCAGACCGCCCTGTTATCGTTGGTCGTCTTTACATCGGCGCTTGAGATGTTTGCATCGGCGTTCTTGATTGCGTTGCTCATTTCGGCGAGGAGACCCTTCTCATTCCTGCATATCACCTCTATCGTTACGGGCCTTGCAAGCCCCTCCCCCTTATCCCACTCGACGTCTATCTGCCTGTCCATGTCTATTCCGAGCACATTTTGACAACCCCTTACGTGCACCGCAATCCCCTGCCCCTGGGTTATTGACCCTATGATATCGTCCCCGGGAAGCGGGTTACAGCATTTGGCAAACCTTATCATCACGTCGTCCACGCCCGTTACAACAACCCCTGCGGCAGGGTGCGGCTTCGCGCTCTTAAACCTATCAATGACATTCCTGAACGTAAAGATGCTTTTCTGCTGTTTGGCGGCGAGTTTAGCGGCCGGCACGACCTTTGAAATAAATTGAGATACCGAAATCTTGCCGTAACCTATGTTAACAAGGATATCATCGACGCCCTGTAACCCGAACGCCTCCTTTGCGGCCCGCTCCACCTCCCCGCTCTTTACGAATTTGCCGAATTCGAGGTCGTATTTCTTGAATCCCTTTTCGCAGATCTCCCTTCCCAGCGTAAGGCTCTCCTCCCTCTCCTCGGTCTTTATCCACTGCCTTATCTTCGCCCTTGCCTTCGATGTGGCCGCAAAGTTGAGCCAGTCTTTGCTCGGTTTGTGCGACGGCGAGGCTATAATCTCCACGACATCGCCGCTTCTCAGGCGGTATTTAAGCGGGACCATCTTCCCGTTCACCTTCGCCCCCGCGCACCTGTGCCCGATGTCGGTATGTATCGCGTATGCGAAATCCACGGGGGTTGCGCCGACCGGAAAGACCTTTATGTCGCCCTTCGGGGTGAATATGAAGACGTCCTCCGGGAAGAGGTCCACCTTAAAGGACTCCAGAAACTCGAAAGAGTCGGTCATGTCCTTCTGCCACTCGAGCATCTGCCTCAGCCATGCAAAGCCCGCATCACCCTTCGACTCAGGGGCATGACCTTCCTTGTACTTCCAGTGCGCGGCTATCCCGTATTCGGCGACCCTGTGCATCTCGTCCGTTCTTATCTGCACCTCCATCCTCTCGCCGTTTTCATCGACGACCGTCGTATGGAGCGACTGATAGAGGTTAGGCTTCGGTATGGCTATATAGTCCTTGAATCTTCCGGGCACGGGCTTCCATCCTGAATGTATTATGCCGAGGACCGCATAGCACTCGCTTACGGTCCCCACAATGACCCTGAATGCGAGGATGTCGTGGATATTCTCGAATTCCACATCATCCCTGACCATCTTCCTGAAGATACCGTAGAGGTGTTTGACCCGGCCGGTTACATCCCCTTTTATCTCGTTCTCCTTGAGTTTAGCCTCGATGGCGGCCTTTACCCCCTGGATGTACCCCTCGCGCTCCTTTTTTTCTTTCTCCAGTCGCTCTTCGAGGAACCCGTATTTCTCCGGTTCGAGATATTTGAAGGCCATGTCCTCGAGCTCCGCTTTAATCCACCCCACCCCGAGCCTGTGGGCAAGGGGCGCGTAGATGTCGAGGGTCTCCTGCGCAATCTGCCTTTGTTTTGCCGGGTCGAGGGCCGAGAGGGTGCGCATGTTGTGGAGCCTGTCCGCGAACTTTATCAGAACCACCCTTATATCCTTCGCCATCGCAAGCACCATCTTCCTAAAGTTCTCGGCTTCCCTGTCCTCCTTCTTATCGAAGGTCATGCGGCTTATCTTTGTGAGGCCGTCAACGAGCGAACTGATTTCCTTTCCGAAAATACCCTCTATCTTCTCTACCGATGTGAGGGTGTCCTCTACGGTGTCGTGAAGCAGTCCGGTTGCTACGGTGGAGGCGTCCATCTTAAGGTGGGCGAGTATGGAGGCGACCTCGAGAGGGTGGCTTAAGTACGGTTCCCCGGAAAGACGCGTCTGGCCTTCGTGGACCTTCGCGGAAAAGACATACGCCTTTTTTATCACATCGAGGTCCGCGGAAGTAGAGTAAGACGCCACTTTTTCGATTATGTCCTCGAATCTGACCATCTTTACAATTTACCGCAAAATATGGAAATTTTCAACCTATTAAAGGCCGTACGGAATAGCGATGGGTTTGCTTATCCTTGCCAAAGGTGCTAATCTTTGTTATATTGGCAAATTATGCGTTACCTTAAAAAGCCCCTCCATAAGATTATAGCGGCGGCCGCCGTCGTATTCCTTGCGGCCGGGGGCTTCTACCTTTACCTCATAAAAGACCTCCCATCCATAACCGCCCTCGAGGATTACCACCCGAACCTGGTTACAAAGGTCTATTCCGACGACGGCAGGGTCATAGGGGAATTCTACACGGAAAAAAGGACCGTTACGCCCTTAAACAATATCCCGGCCCACCTTGTGCAGGCGTTCCTCGCCGCGGAGGATACAAAATTCTTCGAACACGGCGGCATAGACTACCTCGGGATAGCGAGGGCGCTCTATAAGAACATAACCGCCGGGAGGATAGTCCAGGGCGGGTCCACAATCACACAGCAGGTGGCGCGGACGTTTTTTCTCACATCCGAAAGAAAACTTACGAGAAAACTGAGGGAGGCAATACTTGCATACAGGATAGAAAAACACCTCTCGAAGGACGAGATACTCTACCTCTATCTTAACCAGATATACTTCGGCGACGGCGCATACGGGGTTCAGGCCGCGTCCGAGTCCTACTTCGGGAAAAACGTGAATGACCTCTCTATCGCCGAGGCCGCGCTCCTTGCCGGGCTGCCCAAGGCCCCGACAAGATACTCGCCCTACGCAAACTTCACCCTCGCAAAGAAACGCCAGGAGTTCATCATAGGCCGTATGCTCGAAGAGGGTTTTATAACTAACGGGCAGGCGGCTGACGCCTACGGCGCAAAACTTGAACTGGTGCCTAAGAGGGCAGAGAGCCTCTGGGCCGGCCCCTTCTTTACCGAGCACATAAGAAGGTACGTGGAGGAAAAATACGGCGACGACCTCCTCTACAAGGGGGGTCTCGAGATATACACCACGATGAACGTCGAAGTCCAGAAAGCGGCGAACAGGGCGATAGACGAGGGGCTTAGGGCATACGATAAAAGAAGGGGCTACAGGGGGGCGGTAGAGAGACTTAAAGGGCAAGACGCAATCGAGGACTACCTTAAAGAGGCCGACCGGCAGCTTTCATACGACCCGGTAAGGGCAGATAGAATATACAGGGCCGTTGTAACCTCGGCAGACACGGGGGAGAGGGCGGTAAACGTCCGCATAGGCCACAGAGGCGGCGTCATTTCCTATCCCGACCTCCAGTGGGCAAGGGTCTATAACCCCGAAGACACACCCGACGGAGGAAAGTTCACAAACCCCTTGGGTGTGTTCGCCGCCGGCGACATAATCGAGGTGAAGGTAAAAACGCTGCCGCCCGATGAAAAAACCCCCATCCCCTGCGCCCTCGAACAGACACCCCTTGTGGAGGGTTCCCTCCTCGCCATGGAACCGGAAACCGGCCATGTGAAGGCCATGGTGGGAGGCCATGATTTTTCAAAAACTCAGTTTAACAGGGCGGTGCAGGCAAAACGCCAGCCCGGAAGCGCCTTCAAACCCATAATCTATGCAACCGCCATCGACAGCGGCTACACGCCCTCGACCATCGTCATGGACTCTCCAATAGTCTTTGCCGGGGCGGACGACGAGGGAGAGGAGAGCGACTGGAAGCCTAAAAACTTCGAAGAGAAGTTCAACGGGCCGACGACCATACGGAATGCGATTGTGAAATCGAGGAATGTCGTCACCATAAAGGTCCTTAAGGACATAGGCGTCAATAACGCGATTTCCTACGCGAGGAAACTCGGCATAGAATCCCCCCTCTCCTCCGACCTTTCCCTTGCGCTCGGTTCCTCTTCGGTATCCCTCACGGAGATGGTAAGGGCATTCGCAACATTCGGCAACGAAGGGGTGCGGCCAGAGATGACATTCGTCACAAAGATTGCGGACAAGGACGGAACCGTCCTCGAAGAGAATGCGCCGAAGGGAGAGGTAGTATTAAGCCCGCAGACCGCCTACATAATGACGAGCCTCCTCCAGGGTGTTGTCAGTGACGGCACGGGTTGGAGGGCGAAGGCCCTTGGCAGACCGGTCGCCGGCAAAACCGGCACGACGAACAACTTAAACGATGCATGGTTTATAGGGTATGTACGCGGGCTCGCCTCCGGGGTATGGGTCGGCTATGACAACGAACAGCCTCTAGGGCGGCACGAAACAGGGGCCGCTGCGGCATTGCCGGTATGGGTGGATTTCATGAAGCAGGCAACATCCGGCGCCCCCATGGAAAACTTCCCCGTCCCCGAAGGGGTGGAATTCGTGCGGATAGACCCGGTAACCGGGCTCCCCGCCACCACGGCGACAAACGGGGCCATCTTCGAGGCCTTCAAGGCCGGCACGGCGCCGAAAGGCGCCGGAGAAAATAAAAAGGCATCGGGGGGAGAAGACTTCTTCCGCATGGACGCCGGGAAGAATACAAACGATGGGGGACCAAAAGAAAAACCCCGGGAAAAAGAAAACCCGCCGGAGGCGTTCTGAACTTGAAGGCTTAAGGTTTTTCCGGGGAATACTTCTTCAATAACGTGCTGAGGAAACTCTGATTAATTCTTTTGAGAGAAACTTTTTATAAAAAGTTTCTCGACCCATGCTTCGCATGGGTGCCCCGCTCTCTTCAAAAATTTTCAGTTACTATAGGTGGCTGTCACACCCTAACCGGAAAACCATATGAATTTATTGACAAAAATAAGCGGGTGGGACAGCCACCTATAACTGAAAGTCTTTGGAAAGGGGCAGGGCTCCCATTGCTGCGCAGCAATTGCAATGGGAAGTGGAGAACCTTTCCGACCCACCCGCAGGGTGGGTGCCCGAAGGTTTCCCCCAAAAAGCATTTAATCAGAGGTTACCTAATCCTATGCGTTACGCTATCCTCTCAGACATCCACTCAAACCTCGAAGCGCTCACAAGCGTCCTCTCGAAGATAGACACCCTCCGGGTGGACGAGGTCATCTCCTTAGGCGACATCGTGGGCTATAACGCCGACCCCAACGAGTGCATAGAGATAATAAGAAAAAGGGGTATACGGGCCATAATGGGCAACCATGACTCAAGGGCGGCGGGGCTTGAGGAGCCCGCGGACTTTAACCCGGTTGCCGCCGAAATGGTCTACTGGACGCGGAAACAACTTACAAAAGAGAACATCGAATTCTTAAAAGGACTTCCGGGGAAACTCGCTTTTGAGGGAAGGTTCCTCGCCTTTCACGGATGGATGGACTCTACGGACGGGTACATCCTCTCCGCAAGCGACGCCGCCTATAACTTTTCCCTCATGGGGACCTCTACGCTCGCCTTCTTCGGCCACACCCATGTAAGACTCGCCTACCTTGAGAAAGACGGCGTGATAGAGGCGGATACGGCGAGCCGCCTTAAGATAAGAAAGGGACTGCGCTACCTTGTAAACCCCGGCGCCGTAGGGCAGCCCAGAGACGGAGACCCAAGGTCTTCTTTCCTCGTATACGACGACAAGAAAGGGGAGATAACGTTTTTCCGGGTGGGATACGACATGGAAAGGACGAGAGAGAAGATAATCGGGGCGGGGTTGCCTCAAACACTTGCGGAGAGGTTAAGGTTGGGCATGTAGCCTTTCAGTGGAGCGTCCCCTTGCTCAACTCCCCTTGCGCCAATGGTTCCGCGGCATTGAACGGGTTGTCGGAGAACCTGTCCCTGCAGGGCTTGCACAGTATGTATGTGCGCTCCATGTAGACGTCCTCTTCGAGGCTCTCGGGGTTCACGTTCTCGATGGCATCGAGCAGTTCGTCAATGCCCTCCCTTACATCCCCGGGATATTCCTCCAGATAGCCGTCAAAATCGGCAAAACTCTTTATCTCTATAATATATTTCAATCCGCCTTTCTGAAGGGCCCTGCCGCAGCCGGAGCATCTCAATTCCGCCATAATCGGAAATTCCTCACTTTCTGAGAATCTGCGTACTCCTTTAAAATCTTAACCCCAAATACAACGCTTGTCAAATCAAATGCAAGATGTTATCCTCTTGAGAGAGATTTTTTTGAACTTAGGAACCTCTGAAAAATTGTATTTCTGGGGGAAACTTCGGGCACCCACCCGAAGGGTGGGTCGGAAAGTTTCCACTTCCCATTGC
>JACRCB010000079.1 GCA_016219165.1 Deltaproteobacteria bacterium
GCCGCGGCCCGCCCGGGGGGAATCCGGGTTTTCCGTACGGACGCTGGCGGGGGGAAAACCCGTAGTGGAACACTTCGGCAATATAAAAGAGACGTCCGAGGGTCTGCGCATGGAAGAGGAGAGGGAACCGATGGTTGACGTGTTCGACGAGAAAGACCACGTGCTTGTTGTGGCTGAAATGCCGGGAGTGGAAAAAGAGGACGTGGATATAAAGGTCAAAGAGGGACACCTTGAATTGAAGGTGCAAAGGGGGAAGAAAAAGTATTATAAGTATCTGCTGCTTCCGTCAGCGGTTGACGAATCTACGCTCAGCTCTTCCTGCAAGAACGGGATATTGGAGATAAAGATCGCGAAGAAAGGCTGATGCTCGAATCGGTAAAGGGGTATTTATTATGGCGGGAGATTCGTTGGGTGCGAACCCGATTGAACGAGAAAAAAGATTGACCTTACGGGTGCGCGAGGCCATGCCCAAGGACGTGGGCAGGGGTATTGCCAGAATAGACCCAAGCGAGATGGAAATACTCGGCGTTGAGGTTGGCGACATAGTCCATGTAGAGGGGAAGCGTAAGACGGTGGCAAAGGTCTTGCCTGCTTATGCCGGGGACAGGGGACAGGCTATCTTACAGGTTGACGGTCTCATAAGGCAGAACGCACAAACGGGAATTGACGAGAAAGTAACCGTTGAAAAGGCATCCTATACGCCATGCCAGAGGATAGTGCTTGCGACTACGGCATATCTGAAGACCGCGCCGAGAGACATGAGGTATATTAGCAGGATACTGGACGGACTTCCCGTTGTCGAGGGGGATAGGATTAGGGCGAATATCTTCGGCACGAGGAGCCATGATTTTATAGCTGCCACCGTGGTCCCGGGCAATGCGGCGGTCATCTCTACCGATACCATTATAGAGGTAAAGGCGGAAAACAAACCCCCCGAGAGGGCCCGGATATCTTACGAGGACGTCGGCGGACTCAAAAAAGAAATACGCAAAATAAGGGAGATGATAGAGCTGCCTCTGAGGCACCCCCAGCTCTTCGAGAGACTCGGCATCGAGGCGCCCAAGGGGGTATTCCTTTACGGACCCCCGGGATGCGGCAAGACCCTGATAGCCAGGGCGGTGGCAAACGAAACCGACGCATACTTCGTGCACATGAGCGGCTCGGAGGTCATGCACAAATTCTACGGTGAGAGCGAGGCGCATCTCAGGAAGATATTTGATGAGGCAGAAGCCAACGCCCCGAGTATCATATTCATCGACGAGATAGACGCCATGGCGCCCAAACGCGAAGAGATGGGCGGGGAGAAACAGGTCGAAAGGAGGGTCGTTGCGCAGCTTCTTTCGCTTATGGACGGCCTTGAGCGAAGAGGGAACGTAATCGTCATCGGAGCGACCAACATTCCAAACGCAATAGACCCGGCGCTAAGAAGGCCCGGAAGGTTCGACAGGGAGATAGAGATAACCATACCCGATAGACTCGACAGACTCGAAATACTTACCATACACACAAGGGGTATGCCGCTTGCCGACGACGTCAACATCGGGAAGCTCTCGCAGATTACCCACGGCTTTGTCGGCGCCGACATGGAAGCGCTCTGCAGGGAGGCGGCGATGCGGACGCTCAGGAAGATTTTTCCGTCCATAGACCTCCATCTCGACGAGATACCTTACGAGACGCTCGTGAACCTTGAGGTGACGATGGACGACTTCATGGAGGCGTTGAAGGACGTGGAACCGTCCGCCCTGAGAGAGGTTTTCGTGGAGGTGCCCGACGTGAAATGGACGGATGTGGGCGGCCTCGAGGATATAAAACGCGCCCTCAGGGAGGCGGTAGAATGGCCGTTAAGGTACCCTGAGCTCTTCAAACACGCGGGGACAAGGCCGCCAAAGGGCATACTTCTTTGCGGGCCTCCAGGCACAGGGAAAACACTTGTGGCAAAGGCGTTGGCCACGGAAAGCGAGGTGAACTTCATATCGGTCAAGGGCCCTGAACTTATGAGCAAATGGATTGGCGAAAGCGAAAAAGGCGTAAGGGAGATATTCCATAAGGCAAAACAAGCCTCCCCGTGTATCGTGTTTTTCGACGAGATAGAGTCGCTCGTACCCAGAAGGGGCGGCGGCGAATCCCAGGCTGCTGAACGGGTCATAGGCCAGTTCCTGACCGAGATGGACGGGATAGAGGAGCTAAAGGGCGTAATGGTGTTGGCGGCAACCAACAGGAACGACCTCATAGACCCGGCGCTTTTGAGAACCGGCAGGTTCGACCTTGTTTTCGAACTCCCTCTGCCCGACCAAGACGCAAGAGGAGAGATATTCGGGGTACATACGCAAGATAAGCCGCTCGGCGCGGACGTGGACGTAAAGGAACTCGCCGCGATGACCGGGGGTTTCGCAGGCTCGGACATAGAGGCCGTAACGAGAGAAGCGTCCATTATGGCCATAAGGGAGTTTTTAAGCGCGGCGGCGGTTCATGCCGTCGAGGGCGACTATACGAAACTTACGATATCCATGGACTGTTTCAGGCGCGCCGTCGAGTCCCTCAAAAAGAGAAAGGAAAAGTTCGGCGGAGCCTGAAAAAAGCACAGGCATATAAATGGCATTCTTGATTGACGATATATTCCTTTTACCCGTAAAGGGCGTTGTGTGGATAGGCGAGAAGATAAAGGAGTCCGCGGAGGCCGAGCTTTACGACGAGTCAAGGGTTCAGGAGGCGCTCGGTAATCTCCAGATGCGTCTTGAACTCGGCGAGATAACCGAGGACGCATACCGTAAAGAGGAGGCGCTCCTCCTTAAAAGGATGGAAGAGATAAAAAACTACAAAGAAGAAAAGGGGGGATGAAAACATGGTGTCTTTGAGTATCGGCGAAGCAGTTCAAAGGGCGAGAAAGGAACTTGCGGAAGTTACAGGGCTCCGGGCTTCTTCCACACTCAGTTCATCGAGGGACGAGAGGGGCTGGCATGTGGCAATCGAGATGGTGGAGAAGCGTTCTATCCCGGACGGCATGGATATACTGGCAACTTACGAGGTCGTTCTCGACCCTGACGGCAAGCTCGTTGAGTTCAGCCGCAAGGCAATGAGGAAACGCACGGACGCGATAACCGCTGAATGAGAAACCCCTGAAGGGTTGGGTGATCGGCCAAGGAGAATGTGAATGGCGCAAGTAGCTACAATGAACAGAAGTGACAGTCTTGCGGATATAGTGGACAGGGTCCTTGATAAGGGACTTGTCATAAACGCCGACATTTCCATTTCCATTGTCGGCACCGAACTTTTAAATATAAAGATAAGGGCGGCGCTGGCGTCTTTTGAGACCGCGGCAAAGTACGGCATGGAGTTCCCATCGGGCACCAACCTTAATATGCCCGCATGGAAGAAGGCAATGGAGGAAAAGGAGAGTTGTCCGAAGTGTGGCAAAAGGCATCTCACACAAAGCCTCATGGAGACAGGCTGCCCATGGTGCGGATGGGCCGGCGCAGGGATTAAAAACATGACAGAGGCAGTTCGTTGAGAGGTTTTTTTATAAAGATTGGTTGAGTTATGGCCGGCAAATACCTTTATGGCGTCGTAAAAAATAAGACAGCGCCGGGGGGCTTCCCCGCGGGGATTGCCCATGAGGGACTTGAACTTTATACGGTCCCCTACAGGGACATAGCCTGCGTTGTCTCCGATTCGAACGGGCCTGCCGTGAACTTGTCTCAGGGTATCGAGCAGGGAGCCGTGCTTCAACGTCTTGCAAGGCATCAGACAGCCGTTGAATCCATCATGTTGAAGCAAGGGACGGTTATCCCCATAAAGTTCGAGACGGTTTTGAACGATGACGAAGAGGTGGAGAAAGCGCTTATCGCCGGGTATTCGGAGTTTTCAAAGAGGCTCGATACGTTCGATGGGAAGGCGGAGGTAGACGTAACGGCAAGGTGGGCGAGTCTTGGCGGAATTCTAAAAAAGATAGGCGAAGAAGATGAAGAGATACGAAGACTCAAAGGGGAGCTTGCCGGAATGGCTTTTGATAAAACCGTCGATGAGAGGGTGAAAATAGGCTTCATGGTAAAAAAGGCGCTCGACAGAAGAAGAAACGAGGCGGCGGACGTCATATTGGAACGATTACGCAGGGTATCTTTTGATTCGAAACCCCATGATTGCGCCAACGACGACGTGATATTGATATGCGCCTTCCTCGTTGACCGGGACAAGGAAAGCGTTTTTCATGACGCTCTGGAGCGTCTCAACGAGGGGTTCAAGGAGGAAGTGCGTTTTAGATGCGTCTCGCCCCTTCCGCCATACGCCTTTGCTGCCATGGCGGTCGAGAAGATAGGTCGTGGAGACGTGGAAAAGGCGCGGGAGATTCTCGGTCTCGGCGCGGATGCGACGGCGGATACGATAAGGGAGGCATTCCGCAGGAAGGCTCTCGAAAGCCATCCTGACAAAAAAGCAGCAGACAGGGGCTCATCCGCGGACTTCGAGGAGACAAGAAAGGCATACGTTATGTTAAAAAACTGCTCTTTTGCGGCGGGGGATTTTTTTTACGTCCACGAGATAACGACTTGAGATTATCGGAGATTTACAATGGGTGAAAAGAACAGGGCAATTGATATAAACGAAGAGAACCTGAAACAAGGGCTTATGGCTCTGGTCGTGGCGCTCCTTGAGATAATCAATTCTACCCTCAGGCATCAGGCAATAAGACGCATGGATGCCGGCAGTTTGACCGACGAGGAGATTGAAAGACTCGGCTCTGCCCTTAAAAATATCGACCGCGCCGTTGAAGAGATAAAAGAGGAGCACGGCATAAAAGAGTCCGTGCGCTCGGTGAGAGACGGTCTGGATGATGCGTTGAACGATATAGTGGCGAATGCGATGGATATGAGCAGTGGATATGGGTCGAGGCAGTAGGCCTTCTTCTTTTCCAAAGAGGGGGTAACATGGACGTATTGACATGAAAGCGGCAATGAAGAGCGATTTGAAAAAACATGTTCCGGCAGGCCTGCCCCGGCAGGCGTCAAGCAGGGGCATCAAGCAGGGAGAGGTTCGGCTTTCCGGCGGCATATACCTTTACTGCATAGCCGAAGGCGACAGGGATATCAACTTCGGCAGGATAGGCCTCAATGGAAGCGAGGTCTATGCTATACGCCGCAACGGTCTGCTCGCGGTGGTTCACGACTGCAAGGGAGACAGCTGCATGACCGGAGATGCGGGGGCGCTCCGGCCATGGGTTATTACGCATAATGACGTGGTGGATACGGCCATGGAGACGTTCGACGCCGTTCTCCCGCTGGGGTTCGGGAAGATAATAATGGGCGAAGGAGGCCTTTGTCCCATAGAGACGCTCACAAGATGGTTTGAAAAGGAGTACGAAGTCTTTAGACTCAAGCTGGTAAACGTCAAGGGAAAAGAGGAATACGGGGTGCAGGTCTTCTGGGAGCCTGGTGTGGTAACGAAAAGGTTGGCAGGCGAATCCCCGGAGGCGCGGAGCTTGAGCGAGGAAGTAAAGAGGGCGTCTCCCGGAAGGGCCTTCATGTGCGAAGAGAAATTGAAAAAGGTTCTCAGCCGCGAGACGGAAGTCTATGCAGAGGGTTGTTTTAGGGATTTTTATGGCCGTATAAAGATAGCGGTCGATGGGATAAAAATAGACAAAAAAAGGCAGACGGACGACAAGAAACAGGTGCTCATGAGCCTGTCCTGTCTTGTGAGAAAAGACGGGGTGGACGCCCTGAAGGGGATACTCGACGGGATTAAAAAGAGAAAGGGCTTTTCCGTGCGTTTTACCGGACCGTGGGCTCCATACTCGTTCGCGTAAAGGGTTTTTTGGCAATCCGGCACAATCACCCGTTTTGGAGTCAAATCAATGGAGCCGACAAGGGAGATACGCATTACGCTGACCGATGTGCTGGATAGGGTGCTTGATAAGGGCCTTGTCATCAATGCGGACGTCGTCATTTCCGTTGCGGGCGTGCCGCTTATCGCCATTACGTTGAGGGCTTTGGTGGCCGGGATAGAGACCATGCACGCATACGGGGTTATGAACGACATGGGCGGGGAACTCATCCGAAAGGATGGGTCGGGGATGATTGAGACAGGGGGGTTATGTCAATGGAAATAGGCATAGACCTCGGCACAAGCTTTTCTCTGGCCGCATATCTTGAGCGCGGCCGGCCCAGGGTCATACCGGATATGGAAGGAGAGAAACTCACCCCGTCGGTTGTAGGCATATTGAAAAACGGCGGTCACCTTGTGGGCAGGCCCGCCAACGTCCAGGCCGCGGCGAATCCGGACGGTACGGTCTTCTCCATAAAGAGGCGCATGGGACGGAAAAACTACCTTCACCCGGACGGCCTTATCGCCGGTAGTACGGTGGTAAGGCATATTAAGAGGAAGATGGGTTCTGATTACAGGGTCATGGTTAACGATAGGGAATATTCGCCCGAGGAACTCTCCGCCATGATACTCAAAAAACTCAAGAAAGACGCCGAACGCTATCTCGGAGAAAGCGTTGAAAAGGCGGTCATAAGCGTTCCGGCCTATTTCAATATCAGCCAGCGCCAGGCCACCCTCGATGCTGGGGCCATAGCTGGACTTGATGTGATAAGGATAATGGATGAGCCCACGGCCGCCGCGCTCGCCTATGGACTCGATACGGAGGAGATAGAGACCGTGCTTGTCTGGGATCTGGGCGGAGGCACATTCGACGTATCGGTGCTGGACTTCGGAGGCGGGGTCTTTGAGGTAAAGAGCGTAAACGGGGATACAGAGCTCGGAGGAGACGATTTCGACGAACGAATTATGGAATGGCTCGCGTCCGGATGCCAGCGTGAATACGGCGTGGACTTGAGGGCCGATAAAGCGGCGATGATAAGAACGAGGGAAGCGGCCAGGGATGCCAAACACGGGCTGACGGAGAGGGACGCCGTAACGGTGCGCCTGCCGTTTGTAAAGACGATGGACGGGAGGCCATGGAATGCGTTTCTAACGCGGAAAGTCTTTGAGGAGATGACCGGAGACCTCCTTCAAAAGATGATAGAGCCCACGGAGAGGGCGCTTAAAGACGCCGGAATAACGCCCGGCCATATTGACAGGGCAATCCTTGTCGGCGGCTCTACGAGGATGCCCGCGGTAAGGGCGCTGTTAAGGAAAATAATCGGCAGGGAGCCGTATGTTGAAATCCAGCCGGACGAGGCCGTGGCAATGGGCGCGGCCATACAGGCAGGGATACTCACGGGACGGATAGATAAAAGGGTGTTGATAGACGTTATCCCCATTTCCATGGGTATAGAGACCGAGGGCGGGATATACGCGAAGATAGTCGAAAGGAACACTGTGATACCGGTTTCAAGGGACATGCTCTTTACGAACGCCTCGGACGACCAGACGTCCATGGATATACACGTGCTCCAGGGCGAGAGGACAATGGCCGGTTACAATATGACGGTTGATAGGTTTGAGATGGACGGCATTCCGCCATGCCCGCGCGGGAGCGCCAGAATAGAGGTAAAGTTCGAGATAAACGCCGGCGGCGTATTGAATGTGTTCGCCACCGACCTTCATACCGACAACTCTAAAGCCGTTAGAATCAACCCCCGTTTTCACGGACTTCCGGCGGACGAAATCAAGAGTATGATGGACGAGGCGCAGGGTTTCAGAGAGAGCGACGA
>JACRCB010000005.1 GCA_016219165.1 Deltaproteobacteria bacterium
GCATGGGGAGGTGGCGGCTGTGCCGGTATTGCTTCGTCGTCTAAGAGACGAAGTAGGGGTTTTTACGGTTGATGTATTGCCGCCAATACGTCAGACACGTTCTCAGTTGGCGCAGAAATCGTCATTGCAGAGAGTAGTGCAAGTAGCTTGTCTAAAAGTACAAGGAGAATGTGCTACCATACTTATTCTGTTTGATAGCGATGATGACTGTCCAAAGGAGCGTGCTATAGAGATGCAACAGTGGGCAAGTGAAGTGTCGCGTTCAATTCCTTGCGCTGTAGTCATGGCTGTTAAGGAATATGAGGCGTGGTTTCTTGCAACTATGGAATCTCTCAGGGGTAAGGCAGGGATTATGGATGATGCCGTGTCCTTAGATAACCCCGAACTAGTTAGAGGCGCAAAGGAAGCGATTGAACGCCAGATGATGAGTGGTTTTTCATATAAGGAGACAATAGATCAACCGGCTTTGTCGGCCATTTTTGATATGCACACAGCATACCTGAAGTGTCGTTCTTTCCGTAAACTGGTCAAATCATTTGGTGAATTGGTTTTGGCTAATGAAGCGGGCATTCAATGGCCGCCAGCGAATTGGATGTAGGGAGATTGATGATAGAACCTTGGCATAAAGTTGTCATACCCAGAAAGGAAGTCCGTGATGGCATGTCCCTTAACCAAGATGAATTTGCCATTGCCCTTGCGAAGCCTCGTAGGGTTGGCTACGCCAACCGTCTTATAACAAATAGAGGTATTACACAACCATGTTCACCGGCATAATAGAAACCATAGGAACCGTGAAATCTGTTGAAAAAAAGGGCGGTTCTGCTAAAATAGCAATTATATCTCCGTTTAAGGGCGGGGGTCTTAAGGCAGGGGATAGCATTGCCGTTGACGGGGCATGTCTGACCGTTACAGGGTTTAAAGGCGAGCAGTTCACGGCGGACGTAAGCGAGGAGACCATTAGAAAGACGACCCTCGGAAGTCTTAAGACAGGGGACAGGGTGAATCTTGAAAGGCCCCTTACGCCCCTTAAACCCCTTGGCGGTCATATAGTAACCGGGCATATCGATTGCGTGGGCGAACTAAAAGATAAAAGTTCTTCTGGCGATTACGCCACGCTCGGGTTTGCAATCCCGGCGGAGTTCCAGCGGTTGGTGGTATATAAGGGTTCCGTTGCGGTAGACGGCATAAGCCTTACCGTGGCAAAAATTACGGAATCCGGCTTTACCGTGGCGCTCATACCGCATACATTGGAGACAACAACGATTTCAGATAAGAAAACCGGCTCAAAGGTAAACATAGAGACCGACATAATAGGCAAATACGTTGAAAGGTTTCTGTCCGCTTACAAAAAGGGCGGGATTACAGAGGGGTTTTTGGAAGAGCACGGTTTTTTAAAGGGGGGAGAATAATGGCTGTAAAAAGGATAGAAGCGGCGCTGAAGGATATAAGGGAAGGCCGCATGGTAATCCTCGTTGACGACGAGGACAGGGAGAACGAGGGGGATTTCTGCATGGCCGCGGAGACAGTTACCCCCGAGGCGATAAACTTCATGGCCAGATACGGAAGGGGCCTTATCTGCCTTACGCTTATGGAGGAGAAGGCCGATGAACTGGGCTTAAACCCCATGGTCCAAGACAACACCTCGCGTTTCAGGACCGCCTTTACGGTTTCCATAGATTCCGCGCACGGGGTTACGACCGGCATATCCGCGGCAGACAGGGCCGTTACGATACTCACCGCCATAAAAGACGGGACAAAGCCCCATGACCTTGTCCGCCCCGGGCATATATTCCCGCTCCGGGCGAGGAAGGGCGGGGTGCTTGTGAGGGCCGGACAGACAGAGGGTTCGGTTGACCTTGCAAGGCTTTCGGGGTTGAAGCCCTATGTGGTCATATGCGAGATAATGAACGACGACGGCACCATGGCCCGCATGCCGGACCTTGAAAAGACAGCAAGGGAGCACAATCTGCGGATTGTGACCATAGCGGACATCATCGAATACCGATTGAGGAAAGACCGCCTCGTAAGAAGGGCCGCGACCGCGACGGTCCCGACAAGATATGCGGGGGAGTTCACGGCGATAGCATACCAAAACGACGTTGATTCCCACGAGCACCTTGCCCTTGTAAAAGGCGATATAAATCCGGACGAGCCGGCACTGGTGAGGGTCCATTCGGAGTGCCTTACCGGGGATGTGTTCGGAAGCGAAAGGTGCGACTGCGGGGAACAGTTGACCGGGGCGTTAAAGATGATAGAGAAGGAGGGAAAAGGGGTTCTCCTCTACATGCATCAGGAAGGAAGGGGCATCGGCCTTGCGAACAAGATGAAGGCATACTCCCTTCAGGACAACGGGTGCGATACCGTCGAGGCGAACGAAAGGCTGGGGTTCGGGGCCGACTTGAGGGATTACGGCATAGGGGCGCAGATACTGCTTGACCTCGGCGTAAAAAAGATGCGCCTTATGACCAATAATCCCAAGAAGATTAAAGGGCTCGAGGGTTACGGGCTGGAGGTCGTCGAGAGGGTCCCGATAGAGATAACCCCGGGCTTGAGGAACGTGGAATACCTGAGGGTAAAGAAGGAAAAGATGGGGCATATCCTCACCAAACTTGACACGGTGGAATCGAAGGCAGGGAAAAAATAAACGGTAATGGAGGCCATAATGCCTAATACGTTCGAAGGCAATCTTTCAGCAAAGGGGCTCAAGTTCGCGGTCGTCGTAAGCAGGTCTAACGAGTTCATAGGGGAGAAACTTCTGGGCGGGGCGTTGGATACGCTTAAAAGAAGCGGCGCCGGCGAAGGCGATATAGACGTTGTGAAGGTCCCCGGCTCTTTTGAGATGCCGGTTGCGGCCAAGGCGCTTGCCGAAAAAAAGGCTTATGACGCAATCGTATGCGTGGGAGCGGTCATAAGGGGCTCTACCCCGCACTTCGATTACATAGCGGGCGAGGCGGCCAAGGGTATTGCGAGGGTCGCGGTGGAATACGGCCTTCCTGTCTCCTTCGGCGTCATCACGGCCGACACCATCGAACAGGCGATAGAGAGGGCCGGGACCAAGAGCGGCAACAAGGGGAGGGATGCGGCCCTTACCGCAATAGAGATGGCGAATCTTTTAAAGACATTGAGAAAAAATAAATAGGGACATGAACATAAGGACAAAGGCGAGAGAGGCCGCTTTGCAGGCCCTTTACCAGATGGATATGGCCAACGGCACGGTCCTCGTGTGTATTTCTTCGGTCTGTGAAGGACTCGACCTTACCCCGGAGGCGAGGGAGTACGGCGAGGCGTTATTCTTCGGCGCGGTAGACAGGCGTGAAGAGATAAACAGGGTTATAGAGGGATATTCGAAGAACTGGACGGTCGAGAGGATGCCGGTCATAGACAGGAATGTCCTGAGGATAGCGGTATACGAACTCCTCTACTGCCCCGGCGTCCCTTACAGGGTCGTGATAGACGAGGCGGTGGAACTGGCGAAGAGATTCGGTTCCGGGGATTCCGGCGCCTTTGTAAACGGCATACTCGACAGCCTCGCAAAGGACATCGCCACGAAAAGGGTTGTTTCAGCGCATTAAGGGCTGTTGAAAAACTCGATTTGCCGTCTTTGCGAGCGAAGCGAAGCAATCCCCCTTGATAAGGATGAGATTGCTTCGCTCCTTTCAGTCGCTCGCAACGACGAGAATGGCCCCCTCGCAATGACAGAAAAGGCTTTTTTCAACAGCTTGTTAAGGGGTCGCCTAAGGAATATCTTTTAGGCGACTTGGACTACAAACGGCCCGGCATAAGGGCCGTTTATATTTATAAGGGGGCATCGGTTGAAGGTAAACCTTCTTCTTCTCACCCGCCAGTGGAGACAGATAAAAAACGAGGCCTTAAGCGAGATAAAAAAGGTCTGTTCCACCCAGCGCCTTATCCTCGGCGAAAACGTAAGGGCGCTTGAGGAGGAGATAGCCGGGTACTGCGGCGTGAGGCACGGAATAGGGGTGGCGTCGGGCTCCGATGCCATAAGGCTTTCGCTCATGGCGCTCGGTGTCGGAAAAGACGCGTTGGTTGCGACCACACCGTTTACGTTTTTCTCTACCGCGGGGGAAATAGCGGCGCTCGGGGCAAGGCCGGTATTCGTGGACATAGACCCCCTGACCTACAACATTGACCCGGAAAGACTCGAATCCGTCCTTAAAAAGGACAGGGCCCGCAGGATAAAGGCGGTCATCCCTGTGCATCTTTACGGCCAGTGCGCCGATATGTCGAGGATTAAGGCGGTTACCGGGGATTACGGGTTAAGGATAATAGAGGATGCCGCGCAATCCATAGGCGCCTGTTACAAAGGCAGGATGGCCGGAAGCATGGGGGATGCGGGGTGCATATCGTTTTACCCTACAAAGAACCTCGGCGGATTCGGAGACGGGGGCATGGTGGTTACCGACAGCTTGCGGACTGCGGATAAGATAAGGATGCTCAGGGTCCATGGGAGCAAAATCCGTTACTACCATACGGAGGTCGGCGTAAACTCAAGGCTCGATGAACTGCAGGCCGCTATACTGAGGGTAAAACTCAAGTACCTTGACGGGTGGGCTGAAAAGAGGAGGGAGAATGCGCGCCGCTATGACCGCCTGCTCGATGAAGCCGGACTTTCCGGCAATATAGTCCCGCCTTATATCGCCACAACTAACGTCTCCGTATTCAACCAGTATGTGGTCCGCGCGAAAAAAAGGGGCGGGTTGAGGGCGTATCTCAAGGCAAAGGGGGTCTCTACTGAGATTTACTACCCCGTGCCGCTTCATCTGCAAAAATGCTTCGGGTATCTGGGCTGTAAAAGGGGGGATTTCCCCGTTTCCGAAAAAGCCGCGAGGGAAACCCTCGCGCTCCCTGTATATCCGGAACTGAGAAAGCGGGAGATAGAGTACGTTGTTTCAGCCATTTCCGATTTTTATTCGGGAGGGTGAAAAGATTATGGAACCTCTGATTAATTCATTTGAGAGAAACTTTTTATAAAAAGTTTCTCTCAAACTCTCTTCAAAAATTTTCAGTTACTATAGGTGGCTGTCCCACCCTAACTGAAAAACCATATTAATTTATTGACAAAAATAAGCGGGTGGGACAGCCACCTATAACTGAAAGTCTTTGGAAAGGGGTTTGGGGGAGAACCTTCGGGCACCCACCCGCAAGGGTGGGTCGGAAAGGTTCTCCCCCAAAAAGCATTTAATCAGAGGTTCCCTAATCGGTCTGCCGGACGGGGCATGGGTTTTTATTCTTACGTAAACGCGCATAACCCGGGACTGCGGGTTATGCGGCTTTCTTTGTTTCTTTTTCCAACCCTACCGTGATCTTCTTGGGGCTCTCAATGCCCTTTGCGGGCATTGTTATCTCAATGACCCCGTTCCTGTAGGAGGCATGGACCTTGTCTGTCTCCACTCCCGCGGGAAGCGTGAGCGTTCTCTCGAATGAGTCGTAAGAAGTCTCACGGAAGAAGTATTCGCCTTTCTCCTCTTTCCTCTCCTCCTTCCTCTCCCCCTTTCTCGTCATGGTGTTGCCGACGATAGAGATGTCGACTTCCTTCGGGTCTATTCCGGGAAGGTCGGCCTTCACAACGAGGTTCCCGCCCTTTACATAGCTCTCAACCGAAGGATACCAGCCGCCCTTGAAGAACCCGGGGGCTATGTTGGAAAAGGCCCTGTTGAAGAGTTCGTCCATCTCTCTCTTGAGGGTGGAAAGTTCGCCGAGAGGTTCCCATTTCTTGAGCGCGAACATATTCATCACCTCCGTTTATCCTTATGCCCCGTCCTTATCTTATTGTGCAAGGTTACATCCAATCCCTGATTAAAATATAGACCCTGATTCCCTGTATGTCAAGGAGGGAGCGTGGAGGAAAACGCCGAGGGAAATAAACGGTTAAAAGGAACCTTTTTTCAGATGTTTCGCTGAGTCCCCTTACCGAAACAACCCTGAAACGAGTTCATGGCACGGTTCTCGGAGTCCTCCCGAAAGGGAGGCTATGATAATATTTCGGTGTGAGGACACAGCGAAATATCTAAGAAAGTTTTAGGAAGGGAGGCCGCCTGTCCAGCACCACTTTGGACAGGGCTTCCTCCCCGCGTCGCCGCGAGGCGTGCATAACATTCAAAGCCAAC
>JACRCB010000078.1 GCA_016219165.1 Deltaproteobacteria bacterium
TCCCCGTTTTCCTTGAGACCTCTTCCGTTAACTCGCGGAAGAGGTTGCCTTCGAGGGCCCTGGCCTTTTCCTCCGCATTCAGTATCTTCAATTCCCATTCCTTGAGTTCGGGGGTTACGAACCGTTCTGCGTTTGCGAGTGTCTGTTTCCTTATGTAATCGGATGGGATATTCTTAAGATTCGGGTTCGTCACCTCGATGTAATAGCCGAAGACCCTGTTGTAGCCGACCTTCAGGGTGTTTATCCGGGTTCTCTTCCTCTCCTCGGATTCAAGCCTCGCTATCCACTCCTTCCCTCCCCCGGCCAGTTCCCTTAAGGCGTCGAGTTCTCCGGAAAAACCTTCCTTCATGAACCCTCCGTCCTTTATCGTATGGGGAGGGTCGGCCTTTAGAGATGCCTCTATAAGGGACGCGGCCTCGGGCACACAATCGAGCCTCCGATTGATATCAACGAGAAGGACCGAGGAAAAGTTTCCAAGCCTTTCTTTCAGCTCATTGGTTCTTTCAAGCGATTCCCTGAGAGAGACGAGGTCTTTCGGGCCGCAAACCCCGATAGACACCTTACCCGAAAGCCTCTCCATGTCATGGATGGAAGAGAGCACCCTTTCCACTTCCCTGCGCTCGACCCTCTTTTCGAGCAACTCCTCCACCGAGAGGAGGCGTTTTTCTATCTCCTTTGTGTCGAGGAGCGGGAAAAGAAGCCAGTTTTTGAGTTTCCTCCCCCCCATTGGCGTCCGGGTTCTATCTAAAAGGGAAAGGAGTGTGCCCTCCTTACCCAAGGTCCTTGCGTTCTCGAATATCTCGAGGTTCCTCCTTGTAGAGTGGTCCATTACGAGGAAATTCCCGGTCCAGTAAGGCGAGCATCTCTTTATATGTCTTATCGCGTTTTTCTGCGTTTTCTTTGCGTAAAAAAGCAGGGCGCCCGCAGCGGAAAGCCCCTCGGAAAAATCCTTTAATCCGAATCCGTCCAGAGAGGATACCTCGAAGTGTTCGCGCATCCTTTCAAGTGAAGTATTATCGTAGAAGTCGTAACTATCGAGATATGTTGTATTTTTTACCAAAAGGATTGCGTCCTCCGCCCCCCCTTTAGATATGTCCGCCCCTTCGGGAAGGAGCAATTCCGAAGGCCCTATTCTCAGTATCTCGTCCTTAAGCGCTTGCAGCCCCTCGAGTTCCGTGACCCTGAACTCCCCGGTTGTTATATCCATATATGCGAACCCGGCTTTTTTCCCGTTCAGTGTGGCGGCGGCGATATAGTTATTTGCCTTTACCTCAAGGAGTTCATCTTCAATGGCCGTGCCCGGGGTTATTACCCTCACAACACCCCTTTCCACGACCCCGTCCGCGTCCTTCGGGTCTTCCATCTGTTCGCAGAGCGCCACCTTGTGCCCCTCCTTCACAAGTTTCGCTATATAGGGGCTTACGGAATGGTATGGGATGCCGCACATTGGGATATTCCTTCCCTTATCCCTCGAGGTGAGGGCAATCCCTAAAATGCCGGCGGCAAGTTTTGCGTCCTCAAAAAACATCTCATAGAAATCCCCCATCCTGAAAAAGAGGATGGCGTCCTTGCACCCTTCCTTTATCTTCAGATACTGCTCCATCGCGGGCGTAAGTCTTTTCATTCTCAAACCGTCCAGTGCATGGATTCAAAATCCTCTGTCGGAACCTCGATGGAGAGAAACCCCCTCACAGGCCATCTTTCAAACCCGAGTTCCCCCCCCTCTATGTCTATGAAAAGCCTCATCCCTTCCCCGCCCATCACCGCGAGGTCTTTGAAGGGTATCCCGAGCTCAACGATGTCGTTCGAGGCCAAAAGTTTAATCTCGCCTCTCTCAACCCACTGCCCGGTCTGCGGGGATTTTCCGGAGATAATCCCTTTTGACTCTTTTCCCTCGACCGAAATATGCGCCCTGAGCCCGCCCGGGTGAAGGAAGTTTATGGCAAGACCCCACTTTTCTTTGTACGGCGTCAGTTCCTTCCTGTAATCGAACCTGAGGAAAAGGGTCTCCAGGTTGAACCCGTACGTTACGGAATCTATGAGCCCCGGCAGTTCCCCCTCCCTGTGCATCGCGCCGCTTATGGAGGCCTTTTCGAGTCTTCCCGCGTAGAGCCACTCGTAATAATTCGTTATCTCGCCGTCGAGTGTCGGGTTTATTAAACCGGCGGGGAGTTTGGGAGGCGCATATCCCCTCTCCTCGGATATTATAGGGATATCGAGGATTGCCGGGGGCTCCGTCCCTATGAGCGAATATACCTTCTTAAGGTGCGACCTGAAAAGGCCGTCAAAATCCTCCTCGCACTGTGATGCATGCTCGTCCCCGTACCACCAGAACCAATCGCTCCCTTCGGATGCGTAGAGTTCATCCCATGCCTTCTTAATCTTTGCCTCCGTCTCCGGACTTTTTACGGCCGATTGCTCAAAGAGGGAAAGGGCATTCCTTGTCTCTGCTATATAGTCCCACGCGGTATTATCCTCGACATGCCCTATCCATATCTTAAAGTTATGGTTTATCCATGAACCGGAAAAGAGCCTCTTAAGGGATTCCTTTTTAGGGTTTTCGGAGAGGAATTCGCTTACGGTGGGGCACCTCAACGTTTTATCTTCACTCAGGCGCGAATAAAGGGAGGTAAGGAAATCAATGCCGTTATTTTTGTAATACTCCCATGCGTTCTCCCCGTCGAGTATTATGGGCACTATGAAATCCCCCGGGTCGTCGAGCCTATCGTATATCGTCTTGAGCCTCTTTATGAAATCGTCTACGGCCTTATCCGTCTCCCACTTCGCATAGGCGAATCCTATGAGGTCCGACATGACGCGGTCCCTGAAGATTACGGTCATGGCTTCGCCGCCGGCCTCTACTTCATAGGGCCTGTAGATAAGGGTGCTCTTACAGTTGCCCTCGGCATCCCTTAAGATTGGTACGCCCAAAGACCTTGAGAGTATATCTTCGTCCGTTGCTATCCAGTTTATCCCCGCCTTCTTAAGAAGGGGCAGCATGTCCATGCTCACCGAACCCTCCGAGGGCCACATCCCCGAAGGAGACCCTCCGAAGGTCTCTCTATAATGGTCTATGGACAATCTTATCTGGGAGTCGGCGTCCTCCGGATGCCGGAACCTTTCGGAAGGAAGCACCACGTCCGGCATCGCTTCCCGAGCAACGGCGCTATCGCACAGAAGCGGCAATATCGGGTGGTAATACGGGGACGTGGTGAGCTCTACGCTCCCCTTGCCTTTCATCTCTTCGTATTTCGGGAGTATCGCCTTCATTACGTCAATCTGCCTAAGAAGGAGCAGTTTTTTATCTTCCTCGCAGTAGCCCCTCCCTTTTTTAAGGAGGGAAAAGAGGGCGGGGTCAGATTTTACAATCTGCGGGTTCATCCATATGAGGTTGAAGAGTATCTGCAGGTCAAGGAAATCTTCGGCCGTAAAATACCGCATCCCGGTCTCTATATCTTCTTTCCTTGCGGAAAAGCCCCTCTTCCTTAACAGTTCCCAGTACCTTTCATGCGGCCTTATCATGGTGTCCCAGTTCGCCTGAAAGAAACGTTCCATGAAGAACGCCTTATCGCCCGGCGAAAGCGAAGAGGCATTTTTGGCGGTCATCTCCCTGTACCGGTCTTTTACGCCTCCCATGGCATAGTCCTTCAACTGTTCTACGAGCGAGGGAACGAGGTTGAAGGTCTGGTGTATGGACGGGAAGCCGTCGAGCATTGAAACCATGTTCAGGTAGTCCTTCGTGCCGTGGAAGAGGACCCAGGGAAGCATGTATTCGCCTGTAAAGGGGTCTTTATAGAGGGGCTGATGCATGTGCCAGAAAAAGGCTATATTGAGAGGTCTTTTCATGTCCCATTATTTTGTTCCGAAAACACTCAACATCCCGTCCGTTGTTACAACCGCAATGTGGTCTTCGGAAATAGCGGCGCTTGAGTGTACGGTCTCGCGTATCCTCTCGCCCCATACCTCCTTGCCCCTTTCGGCCGTATAGACGGTTACAAAGCCGCTCTTTTCCTCCAAAAACGGGATATCCAGAAAGGCCTTTTTCAGATTTGAAATGATGACGACGTGTCCGCCCGCGAAGGCCATAGAGTAAGCCTCTCCGTGGCCGAGGTCAACCGTCCACAGCACCCCCTGAGGGGAACGGCTTATGGCGATAAGACGTTCGCCGTCGGTAGAGTATATCCGCTTTTTTGTCACGATGAAGTCGGTCGCCCTCGCCATATCGTAGGCAATCACCTCCGCGCCGTCCGCTGAATCGAGCGCGCGTATGTAACCCGCCCCGTCTATCACATAGAGAAGCCCGTCAAAGATTAAGGGGGTCCTCCGGGCGCGCGGGGAGAGGATGCCCTCTCCGAGTATCCGTTTTTTCCAGAGTTCCTTGCCGCTTACGGCCTCCAGAGAGACAAGCCAGCCGTCGTTGAACATCGAAAAGATTTTACCTTCCGATACCGCGGGAGAGGCGTCGAGCCTTGCCGATACATACTGGGGCGAACGGTTTACGTAAGTCCACAACCTTTCCCCGCTGTCTATGGAGAGCGCATAGACGCGGTTGTCCGCGGAAATAAGGTAGACCCTATCCCCCTCGACCGCAGGGGCCGCGGTTATCTCCCCGCGCGTGGAAAACCGCCACAGTTCCTTGCCGGTATCTCTTTGCAGACAGTAGAGAACCCCCTCTATCGAACCGAAAAGCACCTTGTCCTCCGTTACGGTCGCCGGCCCGTCTACCCCGGCCTCGGGCTTAAACTCCCAGAGAAGTTTTCCCCTGTCAAGGTCCAATGCGTAGAACCTGTTATTTTTTGAACCGACGTAGACAACGCCTTTATATATTGCGGGGGAGGTTACGAATTCGGCGGAACTGCCTTTTTTAAAGAAGGAAAAAAAAGACGACACCCTCCTCCTCCATGAACCTTTGGGCGGGAGGGTCAAGGCCGAAGGAGTGTAGTTCCGTCTTTCCATATCATGGAGGTGGGTGCCCCACGAACCATCCATGGTATCCTGAAAGGAGGTGTCTTCGGCCCACCCCCCCCGGGCCCAGCCGGCTGCGAGGCAAAGACCCAATACGCCGTAAACAATGCCGCGGGCGATTTTGCTATAAACCGGTTTTTTTAAGAAGGTCTTCCGCATTTTCTCTCATCCTCTCGTAGTCGTTCGTTGTCAATCCCGCCCCAAGGGCGACCCTGAGTGCGTAGTCCGGTGTTGCAAGGTCAGAAGGTTCGTGCGTATCGGTGTTCAGGATAAGCCCCGCGCCGATCCTTTTTGCCATCGCGGCTACGTGGCCGTTTGCGAGGCTGTGGCCTTTACGCGTGGTTATCTCAAGGAAGACCGAATTCTTCTTGGCAAGCGCTGTCTCCTCCTCCCCTATAAGCCCGGGGTGCGCAAGGATATCTACCCCCGCCTCGATGGCCCTGAGGTTCGTCCCCTCGGCGACCGGCTCGACGATGGTCTCGCCGTGGCAGACTATAATCTTTGCCCCGAGCCTTCTCGCCCTTTTGGTCAACATGTCTATGTCTTTCGGGGGGATATGCGTAAGTTCAACGCCCGGAAGGACGGTCAGTTTTCCCCCTGCGATGGACTCGACGAATCTAACCGTCTTCTCCAGCACACCCTCTATGTTTGAACTGTCCACGTGGTCCGTGATGGCCATGGCCCTGTATCCCGCGGCCTTTGCCCTCGCCACAAGTTCGGACGGAACGAGCACCCCGTCGGATAGAAGTGTGTGGAGGTGAAGGTCTATCATACGGCGCGGACCCTGCCGGAGATATAGTCTTCCCTGAGAAGGGCGGTAAAGTAGCGCTGGAAGATATCAGAGATATTATTCCTGTTTTTATGTTGAGAGAAAAGGGAGAATACGGGGTCGTCATGCTTTAGTCCGAGTAACTTTCTGTATTCGTTTATGAGGGCCTTGTCGAGTTCGTTTTTGCCCGCGTAGACATGGACGGCGGGGACGCGCCTCTTTGAAAGGATCTCGTTTCGCGTAAGGGCAAGGTTCGGTATCTCCGCCTCCCCCTCATCATCCCACAAAAGCAAGAGTCCGACGGTATTGGCCAGGACCGCCTTTAAGAGCGGGTTCATGCCTTTGACCGCGGGGACGGCGAACGGTATTATCTCCGTGCCGCCGTAGAGCCTTAAAACACCAAGGTCCCCCAGCGCATTTGCGCTCGAATACCTGGCGGAGGCAATCCTTGGGCTTACCAGAAAACCCGGGAGGTCCTGGCATGCCTTGACGAACCTGTTTGTAAGCACGGGCGAGGTCGAGGCGACAAGGAGTTTCCCGAAATTTACGGTCAGCATATCCGACCACCTGTTTATAAATTTCTCTTTTATCTTTATCGCATGGGACACAGGGCAGAGGTCCTCCGAGGCCGCCCGGGTCTTCCCCGGCTCTTTCACCTCCGTGAGTATCTGCCTCTTAATAAGTCCCGCAAGGGTAGAGTAGACATCAAAATCCGGGAAGGCCGAGTGGTCTACGAGGGCCTTAACCACCGGATAGTATTTGACGAGGTTTAACACCTCTATCATTATGGGCTTCAGGCCCGCGGGAAGTTCCGCGGTGTCGACCTTTGTTTTAAGCGACGAATCTCCGGCCGGGAAGAGGTGTTTTGAATTTTCGTACTCGTCTATCTGCCTCATCCCCTCCATGATGAGATTCCCGGTTGAGAGGGCCAACTTAGCGCCGGACCTTACCGCGGCCGGACGGAATTCAAACGTGCCTTCCTTCCATGAAAGGATCCTGAAGAGGGCTTTCTCTTTCTCTATCTCTCCTATCCGGGCGTTGAATATATAGCCGTCCTTCATGTATATCGTGCCGCTCGATGCGTCGGTTTCCACCGTAAGCTCCCCCTCCCTTTTGTTGAGGTAGAGCATCTGAATGACATCCGCAAGGTGGACGTTTGAGAGTTTTCCCTGAAGATCTTTGTCCCAGAGGGACCAGACCCCGCCGCCTCTCGACAGGATCTCTTTTATGTTCCCGTACAACTCTTCCCACTGGAAGGGTTTTGTGACGAACCAGTCTATGCCTATCCTGAAGCCCTTCACCTCCTTGTGGCTTTCAGACAAAAATAGAAACGGCACCTTTGAGGTATTGGGGTTATTCTTGAGTATCTGGAACAACCGCTCGCCCTTTATGACCGGCAGGTAAAGGTCCAGGATTATGAGTACAGGGGTTTCCCTCAGCGCAATCTCCATGGCGGTTGCGCCGTCAGAGGCTGCATTGGTTTCAAGCCCCCTTTCGTTCAGGAATTTGGCAAACCCCTCCGCAACAGTCTTATCCGTAACCGCGAGAAGCACCTTTCTTGTGTATTTCGTCACAGCTGCTCCTGTAGAGAATAATCCCTCTGCAGTTTGGTTATAATCCCCTCAACGACGTAGGGGTCCGAGGTGTGGAAGCAATTGTGCGTATCGCCCCAGCTCTCTCTGGCGACGAGGGCATAGGATGAGTCCTCGTTCATAAAGAAAGTGAAGTATACGCCCTCAATCCGGTGGTCGGTTAGATGTATGGTCGTTACGTTCCGTATATCGAGGCCCTCTTGCCCTTCCCCCCCTCCACCCGCAGCCCCGACGAGGAATATCTTTGTCGAGGTCTTGCCGAGGGAAGAGAGTTCCTTTTTAAAGGGGACGGCGCCTGAGAGCCTCTTTGTCCCTATGTAAAGTATCCCCCTTTTCTCCGGTGCGCGGGCTATCTCCCTCGCTATCGTTTCGTTTACCGCATGTATAAACGAGTTTTCAAGCTCGAGTTCCGGCCCCGTATCGAAGGTCGAATATTCCGGCAGATTATAGCTGGCGCCGGTAAGGGCGGCCACTATCTCCCAGAAGAGTTTGCCCTTAAGGTCGAACTTTTCCCACGGGGAGGAAAGCCTCTCCGTAACCCTTCTGGCCGCCGTGCCCACAAGTTCTCCAAAGCCGTTTGCGTCCTTCGGGTAGGTCGCCTGCGAAAATATTATGGACGCATAAGGCTCTCCGCCTATCGTAAGGAACTCAAGCGCCTTCGAGAGTTTCTTTATCACTATAAGAGAACCGAAGTAATCGGTGTGAGGAAGAAGGGCGATAACCCTCTTGTCCTCGAGCATTCCGGCCACATCGCAGTTCCTTATGACCTTGAGCACCGTTGAGACGAGTTTCCTGAGAAAATCGAGGAGTTCCTTCTTGCCCGGGACGGTCTTCCCGTGGTTGAAGGATTCAACATGGATTACGATTATCGAGTAAGAGATACCGTATCTTTCGCTCCTATTTGTCTCAAGCCTCCCGTAGCGGGTTACGAAAGACGGGTCATGGAAGTGGCTCTCCGAGAGTTTCTTCGATTCGTCGAGGAGTGAGAACTTTTTGGATTCAGGTTCTTCTTTACGAATGTCGGCGTCCATAGTCTCCAGTGTTACCGGGGTATAGAGGCAAGGATGCATCTTAAGGGCGGACTTGAATATGGATTACATCTTGTATTTGCCGAAGGCGTCCGGCGACATATCCTCTAGGAGTTCAAGCCAGTCCTTATGGCTGCCGGGCTTTTTTTCTCCCTGTTTACCCCTTAAGTCTATGCTCTTGGATTTATCCAGAACCTTCGCGTCGACGTATATCGGGGAACTCACCCGCAGCGCGAGCGCAATGGCGTCAGAGGGGCGGGCGTCTATCCTGAACGCATCACCTCCCCTTTCCATATGTATAGTGGCATAGTAGACGTTGTCCCTTAAGTCGTTTACCTCTATCTTTGTTACGTTCACATCCATGCACTTCAATATCTCCCTCATGAGGTCATGTGTCATGGGCCTTGCAAATTCGACCTTTTCAATCTCGGAGGCGATAGCGCTTGCCTCAAGGAGTCCTATCCATATAGGGAGCGCGTTTTTATCCTCAAGGTCCTTAAGTATCACTATAGGGGCATTGGTAAACGGGTCCATGGTAAGTCCCACCACCTTCATCTTAAGGAACATGATTGACTCCTCCCCCCCGGTATTCCCCCCTTAGGGAATTCGCCTAGGCATCCACCACAAATACGTCCGCAATGCAGCCGGCAAGGGCGCGGGGAGATGGAAGGTTTACCACCCTGTTGCAGGAAGTCCTGCCGGTAACTTCAACGGGGTTGCGTTTGGTTTGCCCCTCTATCAGCACCTTGACGGTCTTACCCACAAGCGCCTTATTCTTTTCCAAGGTAATCTCCTTCTGCAGGGCCTGCAGCTCCTCAAGGCGCTCCTGCTTTATTCCGGGGGGAACAACGTCGGGAAAAGCCGCGGCCGCGGTCATGGGCCTCGGCGAATACTTAAATGAGAATATCCCGTCAAACTCCACCTCCCTTACGCACCTCATTGTCTCTTTGAAATCCTCTCCACCCTCCCCGGGGAAACCCACGATTATGTCGGTAGTGACCGAGATTTCGGGATAGAGGTTCTTTAAAAGTTCCAACTTTGAGAGATACCCACGGGCCGTGTAGCCCCTTTTCATCCGTTCGAGCACCATGTCGGAACCCGATTGGAGGGGCAGATGGATGGACCTGCAGATTTTAGGCTCCTCGCCGTAAAGGTATATGAGTTCTTTCGAGATGTCTTTGGGATGAGATGTCACGAACCTGACCCTTTCCACGCCGCCGATTCCCGCCGCCCTTCTTAAGAGTTCCGGGAACGACACCTCCCCTTTGTAGGAATTTACGTTCTGGCCGAGGAGGGTTACCTCTTTTGTGCCGCCGCCGGCAAGGGTTTTTATCTCATCTATGATGTCCCCGGCGGGTCTGCTTACCTCGCCGCCCCTGGTATACGGCACTATGCAGTACGTGCAGAAATTATCGCATCCCCGCATTATGTTTACGTATGCCTTTATGCCGCCTTTCGCGGCGGAGGAGTATTCACCGGCCTTTATTTCCTCATAAAATTCGGTTAAAGAGACCCTTTTTTTCTTCCCGGACACCTCTTTTATGACCGACGGGATGTTGTGTATGTTGTGGGTTCCGATGACCATATCGAGGTAGGGCGCCTTTTCGAGGAGCACGGAGCCTTTCTGCTGGGCAACACACCCGGTAACCCCGATAAGAAGGGCGGGGTTCTTATCCTTCAGCCTCTTGAACCTGCCGAGGGCGGAGTATACCTTCTGCTCGGCCTTGTCCCTGATACTGCATGTATTGACGAGGATAAGGTCCGCCTCGGATGGGACATCCGTCGGCGAGTAGTCATTGCCCTTCAAGAAAGAGAGCATCCGGCCAGTATCGTTCTCGTTCATCTGACAGCCGAATGTCTCGATAAATACATGCCTTTTTGAGCCGTTATCCATATAGGGATATTCTAAGGCGAGAGGACTCGCTGCGTCAAGTCATTTTCTTTGGGAAGGCTTTTACGGTGGGGCGCGTTTTCAGGAACCTTTAACCCAGCACCACTTTGGACAGGGCTTTCTCCCCGCGTCGCCCCTCGGCTTCGCCGAGAGGCGAGCGCGAGGCGTGCATAACATTCAAAACCAACGTGTCAAAAGTGGTGCTGGACGTGTCCAAAGTGGTGCTGGGCAAGTCTCACTTCGTATGTTTCTTTACCTCGCCCTTTGCCGGCCTGACGGGATATGTGCTGCCGTTCTTAAAGAGGCGGGTCAGTTTATTGGCAATATCGCCCGCTTCTTTTTTCGTTCCGTAAAAACCCACCCTCACCCTGTACCACTCGACCCCCTCGCTTCTAAACTCCGTAACATAGGCATTATAGCCCGCTTTTGTTAGAGATTTTTTAAGTTCCACGGCCCCTTTCTTTGTCTCCACGGACGCTACATGCACGGCCCACGCCTTGTAGGCGGCAGCCTTTTTGGGGGCCGGGACTAATTTTTCGGGCTTTCCCGTGTCTCCGGCGTTTTTCTCGGGAGGCCTTGTCCCGGCCGGCGAAGTCCGGGGCAAAGTTTTCTTCGACTCCGAGGGGACCGCGGCCTTGGGTTCTTCTTTTTTGGCTTCAGGCCCTGATGTCGCGGCCGGCAAAGGGGCTTGAGGCTGTGTCTCAACCTGAGCAGGCTCCGGCGCCTCGACCTTTATCCTCGCGGAGATTGTCTTCCAATCATCCGGCCTTGTTTTCCCCGCCCTGACAAGATACACCA
This sequence comes from Deltaproteobacteria bacterium, assembly GCA_016219165.1. GTDB lineage: Bacteria > Desulfobacterota > GWC2-55-46 > GWC2-55-46 > DRQE01 > JACRCB01. The sequence continues at coordinate 11,044 of JACRCB010000078.1, forward strand.
GCAGAACGAAGGCCCCGATAAAAAGAATGACAAGCAGGAGTAAAAACAATTTTTTATCGCTCGTCCCGCCTTGCTGGCTCACCCGGTCCTCCCTTTCTTTTGAGTAAATCCTTTGAGTAAATCCATCGATATACTTATATAACGGCGCCGAGAACCTTGTCAAATAAAATGTCAAATAAAAAACCCCGGAGCGTACGTTTCTAACTTGGCCTTACAATAAAAAACCCCGAATGGCATTGCCGGGGTTTTAGATCCGTAAACCTTCCGGGGCGACCCACCCCTGAAACAAGTTCAGGGCAGGCTCTGCGCAAGGGTGCCCGCCTGTAAGAAGCCTGCCCGGGAGGTTATCTGACATAGGCGCATGCGCTCGCCGGAGTCCTTGTGTCCATGTTGCGGCCGCGGTTTATGTGGTCGTCTATCTCCGCGCTGCACCCTATCATCCTGCCGAAAAGGAAGGTCGTAAATGCCGCATCCTCCACTTCCTTTTCGTTTATCTCGCCTTTTACGAGAGGCTGCCATACCATCTTCAAAAGTATCACGGCAATGACCGCATCGACGTTCACGCAGTAGACGTTATTCGTGACCTTCGCCTCGAAGAGGGAGTTTACGAGTCTTCCGTAGAAGTCCAGGAATATGTTGTAGATGCCCTTGCCGGAAAATACGTCGCTTACGAACCTTTCCCTCGGGTCGTAGTTCACGGCCTTACCCTTGAACACGGGGTGGTTTATGCACGGTATCTTCATGTATTCGATATTACCAAGGGATTTCTGCTCCGCCTTGTAATTGCCGTACCATTTTGCATAATCATCGGCGATAGTCTTGAGGTTCAACCCGTGCCTGGGGCTCTTCGGGTCTTTAAGCCCTGTGCCCCTGAACCTCTCGATGAGAAAGGCTATGGCCTCGTAACCGTTTCCGCCGTGGGCAAAGCCCGTGTGCGTTAAGAAGCCCACAAACGCCTTGTTTATCTGCACCCTCACAGGCTCTTCCGGGCCGTCGGCGCTTACGCTGCCTTTGCTCCCCTGCGCCGAGATGGTCCCGGGGCCGTTGGATATTATGAGCCCGAGAAGCATAGAGAACTCGAAGAGTTCTTTATCAGAGGGGCGTCTGTTGATAAGCACCAGGAAGGCGGCCTCCGTAAACGACCACTCCTTGAGGAGTTCGGCAGTCGATATCCCGCATAGAGACGACTTCGTGTGCATCCCGGACGGGGCGGAGCAGCCTACGATGGTTGAAAACACCCTCGAATGCCACGGAAGCATGAGCATGGTGGCCCTTGAAATATCCTTCCTCACGACAGGCGCCCATCCGAGGGTTGTCCATATGGCGGAAAGGAGCGCATCCCTTGAGGGCTTGCCCCCCGACGCCTCGCATACGAATTTCACGAATACCGAATATTTCTCGAGACCCTCTATCTCCTCAAGAAGTGTCTTTGCAGCGGCATCCCCCTTGCCGTTTGAAAAGAGTTTTTTCTCATCTTTCGAAAGGGACTTCAATATGGACGAAAAATCGAATTCAAGCGTAGGGTCGGTAATCCCCGAGTGCTCGAATTTCTCGAAGAGAAGTTTTGAGGCGTCGAGTGAATTCCTGACCCTGCCCCGCCCCACAATGGATACCGCGGCCGAGAGGACGGTGTTGGGGGAATTCTCCGCATCTCTTGCCGCATCCGCCGCGGCGAGGGAGGGGTCGTCATTGTGGTTCAGATACGAAAGGAAGGCGAGGTTCGCAATCTTTCTTCCGTAGGAATCCGGGTAACTTTTAAGGAGCGCAAAAACGAGATTCTCTTCGAGGGAACGTTTCGAGGCATCGAGTATCGATACGCCGTGTATCTTTGTGACCTGGGTTGCCGGGTCCATAAAGGACGCGCCGCTTAAGTCTTTCATCGATTGCCTCGGATACTGTGCGCCTGTCTGCTTACTGACCATTTCTATCTGTTCGCCGTAGGGAGGCACCGCCCTGACTGTTTCCACATCGAGGTCGCGGGGAAGTTCAACACCCGCATTGCCGGCAAACCAGCACTTAAGGGATAAGTCCCCGTTGGGCTCGAAGTCCGGCTTTATGCCGTTAAGGGACATCACCTTTGCAAGGGCCTCCGGTATGTGGGCGATGTTTGTCACTACGGCGCCCTTCTTTGAGAATACGGGATTTTCCGGCGTATATAAGCCGTCAACCCCGAAGTTTTCCATAAACCACCCTTCCTTTGCCCTCGCATCGTCGCCGCTTCCGGCCAGGCTTCCCGCATGGCCGCATGCCTTGGTAAGCCGCGCCTTCCACCTCCCGACAACGCAGGCAACGGTCGGTTTGGTTATATCGAGCCCCTTCTCGTAGTATCCGCCCGGCTCGACGTATATGACGGCGCCCTTGCTCCTGTCGTCGTTATGGAGGCAATTAAAGAACTCCGCCGGGGCGAAATGGACGTAGACGTCCTTGCCGCTTGAGATGCTCGTGGTAGTGCCCCATCCGCTTGTAAGAAGGTATATCGCCATCGTGGTGGTAAAATTGCCGGAATTTGAGAATATGGCGATTGAGCCCTTGACAAGGGACTCCGCGGGCTTGCTTCCCCCGAGCGCCCCTCCCAGCCTTACCCTTTTCCACGCGTCCGCAACCCCGAGGCAGTTTGCGCCGAACACATCAACGCCGTTTGCCTGGGCGATAGCCCTTATGGTCCTTGCGTCGTTTACCGAGACCTTCTCGGTTATGATTATAATCTTTCTTAAGTCCGGATTGAACTTTACAACCTCGGCCACCCCGTCCTTAACGCCCGCGGGCGGGAGATAGATGACCGCGGTATTGAACTTATGCCCCTTATCCAGGCCCTCTTTCACAGAGTTGTATACCGGGATATTCCCGAGTTTCGTCTCCAGAACCTGGCCCGACCTTCCGGGGCTCGTGCCGAAGGTAACGTTCCCACCCGAGAACTCGTGGCTCACGGGCGTTACGGTCCGGCTTTCGGTTCCGAGTATATTCAGGACGCAGACACGGTCTTCCCTCGTTGCGATATCGGCCAACGAGTTTACCCCTACGTAGTAATGAAACTTCTTTACACCTTCTATATGCATGACAGTCCACCCTTTTAACGGCCGCGGGGTCAAGGTGCCGTGGTTAATGGTTTCTCAAACATCCCTTTACCCGGCCGATAATATCCGTCCCCGCATAGAGTACGGGGCAGGTCTTATGTCGTTACCCTTTCCTCCGTCCCGCCAGAGAGCCTTGCCCTGACGAGTTCCCTGCCTTCCTTCGCCATCCAGTTATCCACCTTCATGGCGTAGTTCACGACCTCGCTCATCGCGCTGTCGTGGCCGAATATCCTGTAGGGGAGTTTCAACTGGTCGAGGGTGTCTTTCATGTAAGCCATCCCCCTCACGAGATTCGGGCCTCCCCTGCCTATGACGACGACGAGAGGGGTCGGCCCGGAGACCTGAAAATATTGCCTCAGGGCGTCGGCCATCGCCCTGAAGGTTTCGTATATATCGGTATTGTTCGCCTTTCCGCCTATTATAAAGAGGACGTTCGATTGTTTGAGCCAGTACTTGAATACTATCCTCGAAATCTGGAGCATCTTTTCATAAGGGGGGTTCCCTCCGAAATCCGAAGATATGGTCGCCCTCTCCCCAAGGAGTTCCGTTATGAGGGCATTGGCCCCTCCCCCGAAGGTGGGCGAGGTTATGGTCCCGTGCGGGTTTATGACGAATACATCGCTCTGCCCCTGATAGGTTCGCAACTGGTTTATCTCCTGTTCAAACTCGGAGTAGTCGGAGGCGAAAAGGTGCGCCGGCAGGTCGAGCCTTTTCCATGCCGGGTCGTCTATGTCAAAGGAGCACTTGAAATCGCAGGCAACGGGAATAAGCCTTCCGTCCTGAGGCATCATCCTTATGGGGTTTATCTCCAGAAGGCTCATGCCGTAGTTATTGTAGAGGGTCCACAGTTTCGGAAGGTTCTGGACAAGGGGGCTTATGATGTCCTTGGGAGCGCCGAGGCATTCAAGGGCGTTTGATACATGGTAACTCTTAAGTCCTGTCAGGTGGTCAA
>JACRCB010000084.1 GCA_016219165.1 Deltaproteobacteria bacterium
GAGTTTGAGAGAACCTTTTTACGGGGAACCCATCCGAAGGATGGGTCGGGTTCTCTCAAGATACTTTTTCAGAGGTTCCTTAACGGCCTGACCTCTCCCACCCGAAAAAATCTTTTATCGCCCCGATATCCTCCGGCGCGGAAAAATTAAATGCCTTCATATCCTTCTCAATACGCCTTATAAGTCCGGAGAGCACGCTGCCCGGCCCTATCTCAATTGCAACCGACACCCCTTCGCGTCTCATCCTCTTTATTACGTCCATCCACCTTACCGGGCTCGTAAGCTGGAGCCGGAGAAGTTCCCTTATCTTTTCCTTCTCCCTGCACGGCGTGCCCTCGACGTTCGTTACAAGCGGAATCCTGAAGTCCCCGAGCCTGACCTTCGACAACTCCCTGTCGAATTTCTTCGCGGCGCCTTCCATAAGCGGCGAATGCGACGGCGCGCTCACGGAAAGCGGGACGACCCTCTTTGCCCCTCTTTTCCTTGCCTCCTCGGATGCCTTTAGCACCGCCCCCGCGTGCCCGGATATTACCACCTGCACCGGGCCGTTTATGTTGGCGCATACAACCAGTGCGTCCCCTCTCGATACACCCATGCATATGCCGCCGAGCGTTTCCGCGTCGAGCCCTATTATGGCGCTCATCGCACCCGCACCATCGGGTACGGCCTCTTGCATCAACTTCCCCCTTATGCGGACAAGCCTCAATGCGTCCGGGAATTCGAGGACCCCGGCCGCCACAAGCGCCGTGTATTCGCCGAGGCTGTGCCCCGCAACAAACGCCGGGGAGAAACTAACCTCCTCCTCGATAACCCTCAAGGCCGCAAAAGAGGCCGTTAAAAGCGCGGGCTGGGTATTCTCGGTTAATCCCAACTCCCCTTCGGTCCCCTCAAACGACATCCTCCTTAAACCCATGTTTAAGATATCGTCCGCCTCGTCCCATACTTCTTTCGCCGCCCGATAGGAGCCGTAAAGGGCCTTACCCATGCCGATTGCCTGAGAGCCCTGCCCAGGAAATACAAAAACCATATTTTTCAATGTATCGGCCATAATAACCCGGATTTCAATTTACCACCTTACGGCCGCAGACGCCCATGTAAGGCCGCCGCCGAACGAGACAAACATTACAATATCGCCTTTTTTAATCTTCCCCGCCTTCAGGGCCTCGTCGAGGGCTATGGGGATGGAAGCGGCGGATGTGTTCCCGTACCTGTCGATATTGGAAAAGACCTGTCCGGATGAAAGCCCCAGCCTCTCTCCTACGGCGTCTATTATCCTTATGTTGGCCTGATGCGGTATCAGAAGCGCAATATCCGAAGGCTTGAGGGAATTCGCCTGAAGTTCTTCCTTGATAGCCCCGCCCATGGTCCTCACCGCCACCTTGAAGGTCTCGTTACCCTTCATCTTCAGATAGGCATTACGGGGGCCGGGAAGGTGTTTTCTCTCCTCAAACGGGTTACTGCCGATTGACCCGGGTGTGTAGAGCATCTCCCACTGCCGGCCGTCGGAATGTATGTGGGAGGAGAGTATGCCGCTCTTGCCTCTGGTCTCCGTAAGGACGACCGCCCCGGCGCCGTCTCCGAAGAGTACGCAGGTAGCCCTGTCGGTCCAGTCGAGTATCCTCGAAAATATGTCCACCCCGATAACGAGCGCTTTTTTTACTCCGCCGGCCCTTATGTACTTATCCGCGCAATCGAGGGCATAAAGGAAGCCGGAACATGCCGCGGAGATATCGAAGGCGGGTATCCCGGGCCTGATGCCCAGTTCCTGTTGGACAAAACACGACGTCGAGGGGAATACCATGTCCGGCGTAACCGTTCCCGTAATGACGAGGTCTATATCCCTCGGGCTTACGGAGGCCGCGGCAAGGGCCTCTTTTGCGGCCTTTGCGGCGACCACGGACGTCTTCTCGTTTAAGGTTATGCGCCTTTGTTTTATGCCGGTCCTGGCGGTAATCCATGCATCGGTTGTTTCCACCATCTTCTCGATGCCGGCGTTTGAGAGAATAAACTCCGGCACATAGGAACCGCATCCAGAAATCCTGCCTCTTAACTCTGACATCCTCTGTCTTCCTTAAAGTCTTCTCTGCCTTCAGCCCGCACCCTTACGGCCTATAGAAGTCTGGCCGCCGAGAGTTTCTCGAGGTCGCGGTTTTTTTCGAGTTCCTCGGTCAAGTGGCCGTTGACACCCGCATTCACATATTCGGCGGCCCTCGCGATAGCGTTCTTTATGGCCCTCGCGGAAGAAGCGCCGTGGCTTATCATGCAAACGCCGTCTATGCCGAGAAGCGGGGCCCCTCCGTACTCCGCGTAATCCACCTTCTTTTTAAGCTTCTGGAAAGCGCCCCTTGTAAGGAGATACCCCATCTTTCCCGAAAAACTCTCCTTTATCTCCTTTTTGAGCATCTTCATCACGGCATCCACAAGCCCCTCGCTAAGTTTCAGCACCACGTTCCCCACGAAACCGTCCGTGGTGACGACGTCCACGTCCCCGCCGTACACGTCCTTACCCTCGATGTAGCCGATGTAGTTAAGAGATGTTTTCTTGATTAACTCGTGGGTGATGCGCGTAAGTTCGTTCCCCTTTTCCTCCTCCTCGCCGTTTGAAAGAAGCCCCACCCTGGGTTTTTCCTTCTTAAGGATGTACCTTGCGTAGACGCTCCCCATGATGGCGAACTGAACGAGGTGTATGGGCTTACAGTCCACGTTCCCGCCGACGTCCAGGATGACGGCGGGTTCTTTAATCGTAGGCACGCTCACTGCAATGGCTGGGCGGTCGACCCCTTTGAGTTTTTTCAATACAAGCATCCCCGCGGCCATAGCGGCCCCGCTGTTGCCGGCGCTCACAACCGCACCCGCCTCCCCCCTTGTCACCATCTCAAAACACACCCTCATGGAAGAGTCCTTTTTCTTCCTTACGGCGCCGACCGGGCTTTCCGCCATGCCGATAGTCTCCGAGGCGTGCCTCAGGGAAATGGGGAGGCCTTTCGTGTCATGCCTCTTCAATTCGGCCTCCGTCTTTCCCGTATCCCCTACAAGGATTACGGAGACCCCTTCCCTGGCCGCATGGACTGCGCCGTCAACGACCGCGCCGGGCGCAAAATCCCCTCCCATCGCATCAACCGCTATCTTCATAATATACGGATTTTACTTAAAAAGAACAGAACTAAACGCCCTCGCCTGTCTCGATGATTTCCCTGCCTTTGTATGTCCCGCACTTCTGGCATACGTTGTGAGGGCGCTTGGGCTCCCCGCACTGGGGGCAGATGGACGTGGCTGGAGTAGAGAGTGCGTCGTGACTTCTCCGTTTGTTCCTTCTTGTCTTGGAATGTCGCTTTTTTGGATTCGGCATCTTCGCTTCTTACCTCTCTTTTTTGTTTATGACCGCATCTTATTTTATCTTAAGTCCCTTGAGTTTTGCAAATCTCTGGTCGAGCCTCTCTTTTCCCGGGCAGGGGCAAAGCCCCTCGTTCAGATTGGCTCCGCAGACGGGACACAACCCCTTACACCCTTCCATGCAGAGGGGTTTAATCGGCAATGCCAGAGATATCTCCTCCATGAGGATAAGGGACGTGTCCAGTTCCGTACCCTCGATAAAGGTGACCTCCAGTTCCTCCCTCGCAAGTTCCTTCTCCCTCTCACTGGTGGGAATGCCCAGGTCTAAACGGTTGGTAAAACGCGCCTCTACCGGAGATTCGAAATCCTTCAGGCACCTTGAACATGGAAACGAAACTTTTACGCTCATCTCCCCGTCGACATCAATGCCGCCGTCGGAGCGCCTTATATCAAGGTGCGCTTTCACCGGGGAGACTATTGAGAACCGTGCGGGACCGGCGAGCGCCTCTATGTTCTTCCCTTCTTCGGTTACATCAAGAGATAATCCCTCTTCGGTAATTTCGTCAATCTTTATCTTCATTTCCAATACCCGCCCGGCACATGCAAAGATTAAATTATACAGGAAAGAAAATATTATTGTCAATAAAATTCCCCAGGGCCGAGGATTTCTGTTGACACAAAAAGACTTCCGTTATAGAATATCAACTTTCTAAAAAATGGGTGGAGCCCTTGGGAATATCCTTCGCGGATTACAGGGTTTCCCGCATAAAAATCGCTTGACAAACAATCTTGACAGACAATCTTGACAAACAAGGAGGTTACAAGATGGCGGTATTAACGGTTGATGAGGCAAAGGAAAAGATTACCCAATGGTTAAAGGAAAACAGCCACCAGGTGAAGGTTATAGAAGACCCCCACGCAAACTTCCATTTTGAGATAGACTACCCGCTCGGCACGCAGAAACGGCAGAGGATAATCCATCCCACCGAATGTCCGGGGCTTATAGTCCTCTTAAACGGGGTGGCCATAGCGGACGAGCACAAGCAGAAACTCAAAGTGATGGAAGAAGAAGAGAGGAATAAATTCTACGGGTCCATAAAAAAGGACCTTATGTTCGTTGAGAACAGTTTCGACATGAGCACGGACGACAACGGGGTCATCCAGCAGGTTCAGTTCTCCTACGAGTTTTACTTCGACACCCTTACAAAGACCAACCTCTTTAAAGGGCTCCTCCTCAACCACAGAACGCTTCTTTACATCGTAACGGTATTCAACGACAGGTTCGGGCTGCCGGCGATGCCGGCGGAGACAAGACCGCCCTCTACAATCCAGTAAAAGATACCGGCAAAAAAGCCGCCGGCCTCTTTAAGACGGCCGGCGGCTTTTTTATTCCTCGCTTCCCCTGCCACCCGCTGCATATTCCCGCGGGGGCAGTCCCGTTTGAGAGACTCAAACCCCTCTCAATGACAGCACGCTTCCCCGCCCTTGGAGGTTATGGACTTAAGCGCCATTATCTCGGCGTCCATGCGCCTCCTGTCTTCAGAAAGCGGAGAAAGCCCTTTCTTTTCCCTGTCGCCGGGGGTAAGACGGACGTGCTCTTTTTCTATCTTCTTCATCGCTTCAAACACCCTGTCCTTCTCTTCCCGGTCGAGATGGGCGTCTATCATCGGCAGGAACTCTTCGTCCTCCTTCGATATGTGATTGCGAAGGTTTACGATAAGGGTAGTTACAAGGCCGTCGAGTATATCGCCGTCCTGGAGCCCGCACCGGAAACCCTGGAGTATGGCGATAAACTCCCTGTGGTCTTCCTTCATTATGCCCACGAGGGCCTCGCCCATGGGGATTTTCTTCTCAACAATCGGAAAGAGCACCTCCTCTTCCTTCTTTATGGAATGGAGGATGATGTCGTTCTCCACCGAGGCCGTAGTAACCCACAGCCCTTCGACATCGCGTTTGCGGACCTGACTTTCGATTGCGTCGAGCTTTTTAAGAACCTCTTTGTGCTCTTCCACGAGGTCAAGAAGGGGGTTATTCCCCTCCGCGGCCGCTTCCTCCGCCCAGCCTTCATCCCCGCCCCTTTCCTCCACATTCTCAATACCTGTCACTTTAAACGTCTGTGAAAATCCGAGCCTGCACGCGCCCGGGGGGCTCTTAAAGGTACCCTTCCCTCCGCCGTTGGCCGAGGAAAGGGCCTTAAACTCCGGCTCCTCGAGCTTAAGCACACCTTTCTTGCAGAAAACCCAACAGGAGGGATGTGCGCATTCGTAACTTATATTGAGTATTTTTTTAGACATCCTGACCTCGCTTTCATATTGCAAGGGTTAATTGGCGTATGGACGATTATTACTTATATACGCCGGGCTTACCCCTTGCGGATTAAAGAAGACGCCCGCCTTCCGGATAATATGTTTATCTATTAATTATACCAGATATACGCCTTAAGTCCAACGTATTTCGCGGCCTTCCGGATAGAGTATGATGGATATAAAAAATCGCACATAATCAAGGCGTTAGCGGGGATATACCGGAATAACGGATGACCCCGCCACTTCGGCTGCAATGTCCTTTGAAGCGAGGGAGAGGGGGTGAAGCCCGGGCATCCCGTTTACGAAGGGAGGTGGGTATAGATAATGGTCAGCCATATAATGAGGAGTATGGTGCCGACGTAACCGCCATACTTTACGGCAAGCCCTTTTCTTACAAGAAAAATCTTGAAGAGATGAGGCACAAACCCGGCAAACCATGCCAGGGAATAAAAAACATCCACTCCGCGCGAGATGGAGACCGTCGCTATAATGATATACAGGACGAACGTGCAAAAGCCGTTCACCCTGTGCGTGAGGGACTCATGGTGTTCCGTTTTCCTCACCGTCCTGAAGCCGCCTACAAATGTCATCACGGCGAATATGAAGCCGATGGATGATAGGAGCGGAATCATTCTCATAACGTATCACCAGGACTAAAGTTTATAAGCCGGAGGCAGAATCAATCCATCCGCCTTCTTCTCTCGTAAGCCCCTTACTTGGGCGCGGGGAGAAGCAGCGCAAAGAACTTCATTTCGATGAAATAGGCGACAATGCCGAAGTATACGAGCACAACCGGCAGCAGGTAATAAATACGTCTCATGGTTACGTTGCCGGAAAACGTATTATCCTCGGAATAACTCACAACCATGGCATAGGTGTTGTTGCGGGCGGTATTGTCCTTCACCTCATTGCCGTTGGAGGCCCAGAGCGTTATGCCGTTCCAGTAATTGGAGTTTGCGGTGTTTCCCGTTATTTTATTCCCGTTCGAAGAAATCAGCACTATCCCCTTCTCCAGATTAGA
>JACRCB010000082.1 GCA_016219165.1 Deltaproteobacteria bacterium
AACGCCATGGTTTCGAGGATAAAGATAATGAGCAACTTGGACATCGCCGAGAGGAGGCTTCCCCAGGACGGCAGGATAAAACTCAAATTCGGCAAAAACCAGGAGATGGACTACAGGGTCTCGGTCCTGCCGACCTTATTCGGGGAAAAGGTGGTCCTCAGGCTCCTCGATAAATCCAACCTCCAGCTCGACATGACGAAACTGGGCTTTGAGGATAAGCCCCTTAATGACTTCATGGGCGCGATACATAAACCGTGGGGGATAGTGCTCGTTACCGGACCCACGGGGAGCGGCAAAACGACGACCCTTTATTCGGCGCTTTCGGAGCTCAATAAGGTCTCGGAGAATATCTCCACGGCCGAGGACCCCGTTGAATTCAACCTCATGGGGATAAACCAGGTCCAGATGCATGAGGATATAGGGTTGAATTTCGCCGCGGCGCTCAGGAGTTTTTTAAGGCAAGACCCCGACATCATAATGGTCGGCGAGGTAAGGGACTACGAGACCGCGGAGATAGCCATAAAGGCGGCGCTTACGGGCCACCTTGTCCTTTCGACCCTGCACACGAACGACGCCCCCTCGACGGTCAACAGGCTCCTCAATATGGGGGTTGAGCCGTTTCTTGTATCCTCATCGTGCAATCTTATACTCGCTCAAAGGCTTGCGCGAAAGATATGCCTTAAGTGCAAAGAGGAAATCAGCATGCCCCCCAAGACGTTCGTGGACTTGGGGGTCCCCCCGGAGGCCGCAAAGAAGATAAAGGTCTTCAAAGGCAAGGGCTGCGCCGAATGTAACGGCACCGGCTATAAGGGGAGAATCGCCCTTTACGAGGTCATGCCTTTTACCGAAAGCATTAAGGAACTCGTCCTTAACGGCGCATCCGCCTCCGAGCTCAAGAGGCAGGCGATAGCCGATGGGATGAAGAGCCTGAGGATGAGCGGGATAACAAAGATAGATGATGGCGTTACCACCATGGAAGAGGTGTTAAGGGTTACGATGGCGGATTGAGGGGAGAGGGTATGGCCGAAGAACCGGGGAAAGACGAAGCAAAAAAACATGATATCCAGACACTTTTAAGGACCCTCATAGAGAAGGGCGGCTCTGACCTCCATATAGCGGCCGGCAGCCCGCCGAGGCTCCGGGTCTCGGGGAAACTCGTGCTCATGGATCAAACCCCCTTTACCGGGGTGGAAACAAAGCAGATGTGCTACTCGATACTTACCGACGCGCAGAAGCACAAGTTCGAGGACGAGAACGAAATCGACTTTTCTTTCGGCATAAAAGGGCTCTCCAGGTTCAGGGGGAACGTCTTCACGCAAAGGGGGACGGTCGCCGGGGTTTTCAGGGCGATTCCCTTCAGGATAATGACCATGCAGGAACTGGGGCTTCCGCCGATAGTCAATGACTTAACCTCCAAACCCAGGGGGCTTATCATCGTGGCCGGCCCTACCGGAAGCGGTAAATCGACGACCCTCGCCTCGATGGTGGACAAGATAAACCGGGAGAGGCCCGACCATATAGTCACCATAGAAGACCCCATAGAGTATCTCCATCAATCGCAGTTGGCGCTCGTAAACCAGAGGGAGGTCGGCGCCGATACCCACAGCTTCAAGAAGGCGATAAAATCCGTTCTCCGGCAGGACCCCGACGTGGTATTGCTCGGAGAGATGAGGGATATGGAGACCATAGAGACCGCCCTCACCATTGCGGAGACGGGACACCTCTGTTTTGCCACCCTCCATACGAATTCATGCGTGCAGAGCATAAACAGGATAGTCGATGTCTTCCCCGCGCACCAGCAGCCGCAGGTAAGGGCTCAACTTTCTTTTGTGCTCGAAGGGGTGCTGTCGCAGTTATTGATACCGAAGGCGGACGGACAGGGCAGGGCCCTTGCCCTTGAGATAATGGTCCCGAATGCGGCCATAAGGAACTTGATACGCGAGGACAAACTCCACCAGATATATTCGCAGATGCAGGTGGGGCAGGCGAAGTTCGGAATGCAGACCATGAACCAGAGCCTCTTATCCCTTTACGGCCGCAGACTCATCACCCTCGAAGAGGCCTTCGGCAGGAGTCAGGACCCGGACGAACTTAAGCAGATGATGATAAAC
>JACRCB010000080.1 GCA_016219165.1 Deltaproteobacteria bacterium
AAAAATTATGATGACCCCCTCCTCCTTTTCCTCTTCAAATTCCTTTCTCAGAAGCCTGCCGCTTCTTGCGCTCGCCTTCCAGTGTATGTATCTCGAATCGTCAAAGAGGGTGTGGTCCCTAAGGCCATAGAACTCCCCCCCTATTCCCTTTTTCCGGACCGCGCCCGCGCCTTGTTTCGCGGCCTCCATGACCATTTCAGGTTCGACAGGTTCCATGGCCGGATACACGAGGACTTCCTCTTCCGAGAGTTCGGCCCTGCCTTTAACGAACAGGCCGAACGGGAATCTCGTTTTGAAGTTCATGCCCCGGAGTTTTGCAACCCCCCTTTTTTTAAAGGTGTATTCCGAGGCCGTTACGATTTTTTTCGAGGCATCGAGTTTAACGGCATACGCGGGCGCAGCGCTCAGGCCGTCTAAAGGGAGTTCCTCCACGGTGAAGGAATAAGAGGGGAGGAATTTCTTCCCGTTCTCTACCGCGAATGCGAAGTCCGCGCCCCTTTCTTTATAGATATGTTTCGGTATAATACGTCCGGCCTTGAGTTTCCTTAGAGTGGATTCGCTCATTATCCCGGAGATTATGATGAAGGAAAGGAGTGTGGCCACGATGAGATACAGGAGGTTATTGCCGGTATTTATGGCCGCAATCCCTATAACAAAGAGTACGGCCGTGAAGAGCCATCCCCCTTTTGTGAACCTGAGCGTTCTGGGGAATATAAAGAAGGAGGGTCTCTTTTTTGCGGCATCATGGCCGAAGAGCTTGCCGGTGAGGAGCGTAAGCCATGGCAGCGGAACAGATATTGCCGCTCTGAGATTCATCTGCAAGACCTTAGGGAGCCTTTTGGTAAAGAGGGCTTCTCCGCTTAAGGAGTCTCTGAAAAATTGTATTTCTGGGGAAGAGCTGAAAATTTTTGGAGAGAGTTTGAGAGAACCTTTTTATAAAAAGGTTCTCTCAAAATAATTTTTCAGAAATTCCTTAAACAGGTTGCCGGGTAGAGTCCGTCTCATATCGGCACGTTGACGCCTTTAACCACCTCTTCGATGATGCGTGAGGCATCCTCTGATGTCTCGTCCGCCCCGTACCCGGCCGGTATTATCCTGTGGGCGAGCACGGCCACGGCAACCTTCTTTATGTCGTCCGGTATGCAGTAGTCTCTTCCCCCTGCGAGGGCGATTGCCTGCGCGGCCCTCGCAAGCGCCATTGTGCCCCTGGGGCTTACGCCGAGTTTGATGGACTTATGCCCCCGCGTGCTGCCCGCTATCTTTACGATATAGTTCAGGAGGTCCTCATCCACCCTTACGCCTTCAACCGCCTCCTGCATGGCGAGCACCTCCGCGGACGTTACGACTGGGCTTAAGGAATGCGCCGTCAGTTCTTGCGGGTAACTCCGGATAATCTCCCTTTCGAACTCTTTTGCCGGGTAGCCTATCTTTATGGACATCGTGAACCTGTCGAGTTGAGATTCGGGAAGAGGGAATGTCCCCGTATATTCGTGAGGGTTCTGGGTCGCAAGGAGGATAAAGGGCCTTGGAAGTTCATAGGTAATGTTTTCGACGGATACCTGCCGTTCGTTCATAGCCTCGAGCAACGCGCTCTGGGTCTTCGGGGTTGCGCGGTTGATTTCGTCCGCAAGGACGACGTTTGCGAATATCGGGCCGTGTCTGAACTCAAATTCCCTTGACGCCTCGTTATATATGGTAACCCCTATGACGTCCGAGGGCATAAGGTCGCTTGTGAACTGTATCCTCCGGAAGGTTGCATCGATACTTCTTGCCAGGGCGTGGGCAAGGGTGGTTTTGCCGACTCCGGGGACGTCCTCTATGAGAAGGTGCCCCTTGGTTAAAAGGGTTGCAACCGCGAGTTCGATTATCCCGGCCTTGCCCAGTATTACCTTCTCGATGTTCTTCCTTACCGCATTTATCTTTTCGCAGACCTCTTTTGCTTCCATATCCATAAATTTTATCAGATTCGGGCCCGTCTGGCAAATTAGCAGGCTGCTGAAAAACTCAAAATTTGTTACATTACCCTTTCAAACCACTTCCTCAGTATAAACACCGCCCCTCTCTTGTCGAGCGGGGTGTTGTTGTTACCGCACTTCGGGTCCTGGGTGCAGGAAGGGCAGGAGACCTCGCAGGGGCAGTCCTCCATGAGTTTCAGCGCGGATTTAAACCACGCCTCAAAGACCTCAAACCCCCTCTTTGTAAGCCCAATCCCGCCTTCGTATCCGTCGTATATGAATACGGCAGGACTTGAAAGTTGAGGGTTGAACGTGTAACTCACCCCGCCCAGGTCCATCCTGTCGCAGAGGGCATAGAGCGGCAGAGCGGCTATCGCCGCGTGTTCGAGGGCATGGAGGCTTCCTGCCGTATCGTATTTTCTATCCCCTGCCTGTTCAAGCGTGTCTTCTCCCACGGTAAACCAGATGCCCGCGGTAGTGAAGATGCGCGGAGGGAGTTTCAAGGGATATTCGTTTATGACCTCCCTTGTGTATATATCCTTTTTCCTGAAGCCGAGGACATTCTCCGTTATCCTCAAGTTCCCGAGATTAATCTCCGCGGCCCCGACCTTCTTTTTATCCGTTATCGAGAGTATCTCCGTCTCCTCTTCGGTTACCGGGGCTGTATAGTAATCCACGTCGGCCCTGGCGCATATAACCTCCCTCTCTCCCATATTGAGGCTTACGACCCTGTACTGTACGGCCCTGTGAAGGTATATGGCGCCCGGATGGAGTTCTTTTAATACCCTTACCGAGTCTGATTCCCCCAGAGGGACGTTGTCTCCGGTAATTATCCTGTATGCGGGGCCCATGCCCCTTATGGAGACCTCTCTATGGGGGTAGAGCCTTTTGGGGTTCCATGTCTTTTTCGCCTCCGAGTACCAGAGTTTTTTTTCATCCACGAGGGACTTCAACTGCGACTCCACGGCGTCCATATCGTATACGTCCCCGGCCGATTTAACCGGAGATTCGGCCGCGGCGCATAGAAGGTGGGATTTCAGTATCATGGGGTTTTCGATGTCGACGACCGCGGCCTCAACGCTTTTTCCGAAAAAATATTGCGGATGGCGCATGAAGTACTTATCGAGCGCATCCTCCACCGCAACCATTACTATGAGGGAGTCCTGCCCCTTCCTTCCGACCCTCCCGCCCCTCTGCCATGTGGAACTTATGGTCCCCGGGTATCCGGCGAGGATGCATACATCGAGCCCCCCTATGTCTATGCCGAGCTCCAGGGCGCTCGTTGTTATGACCCCGGAGAGTTCGTCGTTAAAAAGTTTACGCTCTATCTCTCTTCTCTCTTCGGGGAGGAACCCCGCGCGGTATGAACTTATCTCTTTGCCTATGCCGGGGGAGATTTCCGACACCCATCTGTGGATGAGTTCGGTTATCTTCCGCGCCTTCGTGAACGCAATCGTCTTAAAGCCCCGCCTCACGGATTCCGTAAATAGTTTAGCCGCGAGCGAATACGGGCTTACCCCGGCGGGGGGGTCGAGGAACAGGAAGTTCCGTCTGCCGAGAGGCGCGCTGCTTTTGTCTATAAGTTCAAAGTCCACTCCGGTAAGGGCCCCGGCGAGTTCGACCGGGTTTGCGATGGTGGCGGAGCAGGCTATAAAGACCGGCTCGGAGCCGTATGTCTTGAGGATTCTCCGGAGCCTCCTCAGCACCTGCGCGACGTGCGAGCCGAGGACCCCCCTGTAGGTATGGACCTCGTCTATTATCACGTATTTTATATCTTTGAGGAACCGCTCCCATTTTGCGTGGAAGGCGCATATGGCCATGTGGAGCATGTCAGGGTTCGAAAGGATGACCGCGGGCGGGTTTTCGCGGATTTTTTTCCTCTTTGATTGAGGGGTGTCTCCGTCGTATATCTGCGCGATATTGTCGATACAAAGGTTCGACGTCAATTCCATCAGGGCCTGGAGTTGGTCCTGTTCAAGCCCTTTCAGGGGGAATAGATAAAGGGCGCGGGCCTCCGGGTCCTTCAGGACGGACTCGATTACGGGGATATTATAGATCAGGCTTTTCCCGCTCGCGGTCGGGGTCATTACGACGACGTTTTTGCCTTCCCTTACGAGGTCAATCCCCATGGACTGATGGGTGTAGAGTTTCTTCAGGTTAAGGCTGTCGAGTGAATCCTTAAGCCCCTCATGAAGCGGCTCTTTTGTTTCTTCAAACGAGGCCTTCTTTTCTTCGAGTATCTCGTGATGGACAAAGTCCCTTATGTCCTTTCTCTTTTTGAGTTCCTCTACGAATCTTGCGATGGGCATAGCGGGCATAATGGATAGGGGGGTTATGATAATGCCCTGAGGCCGCGGGTGAGTCCGCGCATAATCCGTTGCGGCTCGGCGTACAGTCCTTTTGTCTTTATGGAAAGGGAAAGGCGCATCCTTCCGTCTCTTTCCTCTATGCTGTATGCGAGCAGGTACCAGGCGCCGAAGCACCTAAGCGCCATCACCACCAACACGAAACTCCCTGCAATCCATATGACCGGCACACCGGGGTCGTACCTGTAACTTAAAACCGACGCCTCTTTGAAACCCGTAAGGACCAACTCATGGCCGTTTATCGTTATAGACCCGCCGGCCTCGAGTTTCCCATACGGCTCCTTTCCGTCCGTTCCCTCCGGAGTTTGCACCACCCTATCTACGCTTACAAACGGCTTTATCCTCCCGCTCGCCCCTGCGAGGCGCAAGACGGTTCCGTTCCTCAATGTGCCGAATTCCAGTTTCGCGCCCATGGACGGTATTTCCACCCTCTCCCCGGTTTTTGCCTCTATGATTCCGGGTTCTCCCCGCACCTTGAGTTTGAGTGTCTGCTCATACGCCTCCTGATAGAATGTATAGCCCTCGAACTTAAGAGGGGAGTTCACCTCTATTGTCTTTTCATACTCGGTCCTGTTGTTTTTTATGACCCGGAGTTTCGAGAACCAGTCCTTCGCAATGAGCGGCTCCTCTCCCATTTTATATGAGAGTTCTTTCCACCCGAGCCATACCGCGAGGCGCGAGAGTTTATCCTTCGGGTATTCGAGACCCGGGGACTCGGCATACTCCGTTACGAACTCATCGAGTACGATTTCGAAAGGAGGGGGCGGATGGTCTTTTCTCACGAGCCAGCCTGTTTTTTCAGGGGAGGCGGAAATAACAGGCTCGGGCCTTCCCGGCTCGAGAGTAATAACGCCTTCCCTCACAAACAACCCGGAGAGCATGAATCCGGCGAAACATACCGCTATGCCTGCATGGTAAAGCCATGTGAGCCATCTGTAAGAGAGCCCTTTTTCTACCACCGTCCATGAAGGCGGAGGACCGCTCTTTGGCCTTTTGAAGCCGAGATTCTTTTGCAATATGTCAGATACCGCCCCCTCGGCCTCCGTCTTTCCGAGGGGAAGGGGGATTTCCATCTGGGGGATGAAGGTGCCCGGAAAGGCCTTTTTCCTTGCGCGCAGGCCGAGGAACCTATCGTAGGCGCATACGAGGGTATTGAGAAAAAGGATGGATGCGGGGATGAGAAACCACGGGGTATTGAAGACATCGAGGAGGTTAAAGAATCTTACCGCGCCGAGAAACCTCCCTCCCGCGTTTGTATACTCCTTCATGTCCGCGCCCTGAGGGAATATCGTGCCGATGGAGTAGAGAAGGGAGAGAACCCCCACGAGATAGACCGAAACCCTCATGGAAGACAGTTTACGGTAGAGCCAGTTTGAATGTTTCCCTGCCATATGTCATACCGCATAGAGGTGGAGGCCCGGTATCCCCAGGAGTTTTGCGAGCCAGTTGACCCCCAGAAACGTCATCATCATGCAGACAAAGCCCGCTATATTGAGCCATGACGACGTATTCCCCCTCCACGACTTTATCGACATCGAGTGGAGATACATCGTGAAAACCGACCATGTTATGAGAGACCATGTCTCCTTCGGGTCCCAGCTCCAGTACCTGCCCCATGCCTCGTTCGCCCATGCCGCGCCCGAGAACAGCGCAAACGTAAGCAGGGGGAAACCGAAGAGGACGAGGTTGTAGGCCGTCTTTCTGAAATCGTCGGTGTTGGACGCGGTAAGGCCGAAGAGTTCGGCTCTACCCCTCTTCAGAAACGGATTTACGATGAGGTATGTGCCCTCTATGGCGCAGCTCACCGCTATCACCGCGTACGAGAGGAATGCGAGTATGACATGCCATTCAAACCACCGGCTCTGCAGCGGCGGGGAGAGGGGGCTTATCGCGGGGCTCCTTGCAAGGAGCGCGTAGAAAGACGCGCCGGCGGCAAGAAGTGTTACGAACAATGCGGGCGGATATGTTTCCCTGAACCGTCTGGAGACTACGAGATACGTAAGCGAGGTAGAGCAGGCAAACCATGACAGGCTCTCATAGAGGCTCTGGAAGGGGGCCCTCCCTCCCTCAAAGGTCCTGAAAGCGAGAAGCCCGACGTGCAGGACCACGCCGCCGGACATGAGGGCCTTGCCGGCCCTGCCCACCCCGGGGGTGCGCGTGATTATATAGAGGATGAAGACGATGGAAGAAAAGCCGTAGGCCGACGCCACAAGAAAAAAGAGCCTCAGGTCCATTGTCAGAAGGTATGCGTCTCTCGAAAGGATGAGTTCCTGCGACATATCTAAGGAATCTCTGAAAAATTATTTTGAGAGAACCCGACCCATCCTTCGGATGGGTTCACCATAAAAAGGTTCTCTAAATCTCTATCCAAAAATTTTCAGCTCTGGTGGGCACAGCCAACCCTAAAAGTATTTGGAGGGTGCAGGGCTCACGTTGCTGCGCAGCAATTTCAATGGGAAT
>JACRCB010000081.1 GCA_016219165.1 Deltaproteobacteria bacterium
TATAAAATGAACTATACATGAGCCCGCGGCTTAAGAAAGACGATAGAAATATGGAATCTCTGAAAAAAGCATTTTTGGGGGAAACTTCGGGCACCCACCCTTTGGGGTGGGTCGGAAGAGTTTCCCCCAAGCCCCTTTCAATGACTTTTAGAGTGGGCTGTGCCCACCAGAACTGAAAGTTTTTGGAGAGAGTTTGAGAGAACCTTTTTACAAAAAGGTTCTCTCAAGATACTTTTTCAGAGATTCCTTATCACCCCCCCGGCCCCGGCTAAAGCAGGGGCGCGGGTATTTTCATGTAAAACCGGTTTATACCCAATCCGAGCGGCAGCCCGATTATGACCGTCAGAACACGTTTCGCGCCTTCTCCCACGGGATACCTCCACATAGGCGGGGCAAGGACCGCCCTCTTTAACTACCTCTTTGCCCGCCATAACAGGGGGCAGTTCGTCCTGAGGATAGAGGATACGGACGCCGCCCGCTCAACCGGGGAGTCGCTTAACGCAATCTTGGAGGGGATGCTCTGGCTCGACCTCAAATGGGACGAGGGGCCTTATTACCAGAGTAAAAGGCTCGGTCTCTACAGGGAAGCGGCGGCTCAACTCCTCGAAAAAAATCTCGCCTACCGCTGCTGGTGCGCGCCGGAGGAACTCGAAGAGAGGAGAAAACTTGCCTTAAAAGAAAATAGGCCCCCAAGATACGACGGCAGGTGCAGGACGAGACCGGCTCAGCCGGCTCAACCCTTTGCCGTCCGGTTCCGTGTCCCGCCGGGGAAGACATTTTTTAACGACATGATAAAAGGGGGCATATCCTTCGAGCACGCCGAGCTCGAAGACCTCGTCCTTTTAAGGAGCGACTCCACCCCCACATACAACCTCTGTGTCGTCGTGGACGACGCCGCAATGCGGATTACGCATGTCATAAGGGGGGACGACCACATAGCGAACACCCCCAAGCAGATACTTTTATACGAGGCCCTCGGAGGGACCGTGCCTTCATTCGCGCATCTTCCCATGATACTCGGAAGCGATAAAACCCGCCTTTCCAAAAGGCACGGCGCAACATCGGTCATGGCCTATAAAGAGATGGGTTACCTTCCCCACGCCCTCGTAAACTATCTGGCAAGGCTCGGATGGTCCTCAGGGGACGAGGAAATCTTCGGCATGAACGAACTCATCGAAAAATTCTCGCTTGAAAACGTGGGGAAGTCCTCAGGGGTATTCAACCCGGAAAAACTCCTCTGGCTGAACCATCATTACATAAAGACGACCCCGGCAGGGGAACTCAAACCCCTCCTCCTTCAACACCTTAAAACCCTCGGCGTGGACGCCGCAAGGGACGAAAGGTGTGAAGCGATAATCTCTACCCTCAGGGAGAGGGCGAAGACTTTAAAAGAGATGGCGGAGGCGTCTCTTTTTTATTTCAGGGAAAAGATTTCATACGAGGAAAAGGCGGCAAAGAAATTCCTCACCCACGAGATTTTAGAACCTTTGAAACTGCTCTCTAAAAAACTCAAAAAGGTCGAGCCGTTTTCAGAGGATAATGTAAAAAAGGCGTTTGATGAAGTCCTTGAAGAAACAGGGCTCAAACTCGGAGAACTCGCCCAACCCGTAAGGGTCGCGCTCACAGGAGGGACCGTAAGCCCGGGGATATTTGAAATGATTGCGGCGCTCGGGAAAGAAAAAACCATAGAGAGGATTGAGGAGTCTCTAACGCCCGCGGCCGCATGGTCTTCCCCGCGCCCGGGCAAGGAAGAATAAAAAGTTTATTCTGGACGGCGGGGGGAATTTGGTTACGGTTGTAAACTCCGCCTGTATGCTGTATATTTCAAAAAGCAATTTATAATTATCCTTGATGGTGGGCTACAAGACTACATTACCCTGATGAATTTATCAATTCATTTCATTAAAAGTATGAGTAAAGAATTAGGAAAGGCTGCAATATCGTGGACTGGTGGGAAAGACTCCTCTCTGGCTCTTTATGAAGCAAAATTGTTAGGGTATGAAATTGTAAGTTTAGCCACGTTCGCCCCCAGTAAACCGGAATTTCTCGCCCATCCTATTGGTTTTATGAAATATCAGGCAGAAGCCTTGAGTCTTCCACATCATGTGCTGGAGACAGATGAACCATTCAAAGAAAGCTACGAAAAAGCCATTCAGTTTTTAAGGAAAGAACATGAAATAACCACATTAATAACTGGGGATATTGCAGAAGTTGATTGCCAAACCAATTGGATAAGAGAATGCAGTAAATACTCTGGTGTGGAGGTACTTACTCCATTGTGGGGATTCAATAGGCAAGAACTTATTAATAAACTTCTTTCATACAAATTTAAAGTAATTTTTTCTTGTGTAAAAAAACCTTGGTTTACAGATGATTGGCTTGGAATAGAACTTAATAGGAATTCTTTGGAAAAGTTGCGCATGCTAAATACTGAAACTGGGCTTGATATTTGTGGAGAACAAGGGGAATATCATACCTTAGTTTTAGATGGACCACCATTTAAGAAAAGTATTCATGTAGGTGCTTATTCAAAGCATGTAAATGCTTCTCTAATGTATATCAATATACAACAGGTGGCTTTAAAAGAAAAATCTTAGATATTTCGGTGTGTCCCCGCGTCGCCCGCATCGCCGCGGTGTGTCCTCACACCGAAATATTATCATAGCCTCCCTTTCGGGAGGACTCCGAGAACCTTGCCCTGAACCTTGTGCTGAACTTGTTTCAGCATTGTTTCAGGGTTGTTTCGGTGAGGGGACTCACCGAGACATCTGAACGCGCGGCGCAACAGTCTTTACTTTAAATGAGTCTGCGCCGGCTTGTGCGCAGCACGCAGACAGGGCGGGTACCCCATTCACGAGCCCCGTTGTCCCTATGTTTCTCCCTTGACATAACCCCTCATATACGTTAAATATTTCATTTACCCCTTTCAGGTATTCTTATGGCTGAATTGTTCAAAAAAATGCTCGTGGCGAACCGGGGCGAGATAGCCTCACGCATAATCAGGGCGTGCAGGGAACTCGACATCCCCACCGCGGCCATATATTCGGAGGCCGATACCACGAGCCTCTATGTAAAGAAGGCAAACGAGGCTTACCTCGTGGGGCCCGGCCCTATCGAGGGATACCTCAACATACACAGGATAGTGGACCTTGCCATCAAGATAGGCGTTGACGCGATACATCCGGGGTACGGGTTTTTATCGGAGAACCCGCGGTTTCCGCTCCTTTGCGAGAAAAAGGGAATAACCTTTATCGGCCCGACGAGCAGGGCAATCTCGGACATGGGGGACAAGATAAAGGCAAGGGGGATGATGAAGAAGGCGGGCATCCCGATTCTTCCCGGCTCTCCGGGCCCTGTAAGGGATATGGGGGAAGCGCTCTCGTGGGCAAAGAAAATCGGCTACCCGGTCATGGTGAAGGCCGCGGGCGGCGGGGGAGGAAGGGGCCTGCGGGTCGCAAAAAACGCGCACGAACTTGAAAACGCCCTCGAGAGCGCCATGAAGGAATCAAGGGCCGCATTCGGCTCAAGCGACGTCTTCCTCGAAAAATTCATAAAAAAGCCCCGGCACATCGAGTTCCAGATACTCGCGGACAAACACGGCAATATCGTGCATCTGGGCGAAAGAGACTGCAGCATACAGAGGAGGCATCAGAAACTCATCGAGATATCCCCCTCCCCCGTGCTCGATGAAAGTTTAAGAAAGAAGATGGGGGAGGTGGCGGTAGAGGCCGCAAGGGCCGCGAACTACACCAATGCCGGCACGGTCGAGTTCCTTCTGGATGAGAGGAAGGACTTCTTCTTTCTGGAGATGAACACGAGGATACAGGTCGAGCACGGCGTCACAGAAGAGGTTACGGGCATAGATATGGTAAAAAAGCAGATAGAGATAGCCGCCGGGCTTCCGCTCGGATTCAAGCAGAAGGACGTCCGGATATCCGGCTATGCGATAGAGTGCAGGATAAACGCCGAAGACCCGAAGAAAAACTTCCAGCCCAACTCGGGGAGGGTTACGGCCTATTACTCCCCAGGAGGCATAGGGGTAAGGATAGACGGCGCAATATACAAGGACTACGTCATACCCCCCTACTACGATTCGCTCGCGGCGAAACTCATAGTATGGGGTTCGACATGGGATGAGACGGTAAGGAGGGTCAACAGGTCTCTCGAGGAGTTTGTCGTAAGGGGAATAAAGACCACCATACCCTTTTTAAGGAACATAATCAATGACGAGGATTTCAAGAAGGGCAATATCGACACGGGCTATATCGACAGGAAGCCAGGGCTCCTGGACTACTATGAATACGGAGAGCCGACGGACGTTATAGCGGCCGTATCGGCCGCCATAGCGGCTTACCACGGATTCTGACCTCCATAGCGGGGAGAGCGGCAGGGAAGTTTTGGGAGGTCTAAAAATCCCGCCGGAAAGGAAAAGAAAGGAATTCCATGGCCTTTAAAAAAAATGAAAAGAAAACCAAAGCCCCGGACATGAAGATACCCGGGAAAACCCTCATTACCGATACGGTACTCCGGGACGCGCACCAGTCTCTTCTCGCCACCCGGATGAGGACCTCGGACATGACCGAGCTCGCCTCGCTTCTGGACAAGGTCGGGTACTGGAGCCTCGAGGTCTGGGGAGGGGCTACCTTCGACACGTGTCTTAGGTATCTGAAAGAGGACCCGTGGGAGAGGCTTAAGGTCTTAAGGAAGGCGATTCCGAATACGAAGTTGCAGATGCTGCTTCGCGGGCAGAACCTCGTTGGGTACAGGCATTATGCGGACGATGTGGTCAGGAAATTCGTTGAGAGGGCCGCGAAGAACGGGGTGGACGTATTCAGGGTCTTCGACGCCTTAAACGACGTAAGGAACCTCGAGGTCGCCATAACAGCCGCAAAAACTGCCGGGGCGGCCGTCGAGGGTACCATATGCTACACCACAAGCCCCATCCATACGGTCGAGGGGTTCGTGAAAATGGCCATCGAACTCGAAGGCCTTGGCGCTGACATAATATGCATAAAGGACATGGCCGGGCTCCTCACGCCTTCTTGCGCGTATGCGCTCGTGGAAAAAATCAGGGAGAAAACGCGCCTCCCCATACACATCCACTGCCATGACTCTTCGGGGCTCGCCTCGATGAGTTACCTTAAGGCGATAGAGGCCGGCGCAAACATAGTGGATTGCGCCATATCCTCCCTCGGCTCGGGCACCTCCCAGCCCCCGACCGAAAGCATCGTCGCGGCGCTCAAAGACACCCCCTACGACACGGGACTCGACCTTTCGGTCTTGACCGAAATAGCCGACAGGGTAAGGGAGATAAGGAAGAAATACAAACGTTTCGAGAGCGAATACGCGGGCATAAACACCAAACCCCTCGTCTGGCAGATACCCGGCGGCATGATATCGAACCTCGCCCTGCAACTGAAAGAGCAGAACGCCCTCGAAAAGATGGACGAGGTGCTTAAAGAGATGCCCATGGTCCGGGAGGAGATGGGATACCCTCCCCTCGTAACCCCGACGAGCCAGGTCGTGGGAACGCAGGCGACCCTCAATGTCCTTACCGGGGAAAGGTACAAGGTCATAACGAGCGAGACGAGGAACTATTTCAAGGGCCTCTACGGAAGGCCGCCCGGAAAGGTGGACGCGGAGGCGCGGAAAAAAGCGATAGGAAGCGAAAAACCGATTACATGCAGGCCGGCGGACCTCCTTGAGCCTGAACTCGACAACATCGCAAGGGAACTGGACGGAAAGGTGAAGTCGGTCGAGGATATCCTCACCTATGCCCTGTTCCCGGTGGTGGCCCTCGAGTTCTTCGAGCAGAGGGAGAAAGGGAAACTCGAACCCGAACTACTCGAGGCAATAGTGAAAGAGGATGAAAAGGCCGCAATCTCGCAGCATCTGGCCCCGAGCGAGTTCAACATAACCGTTCACGGCGAGACGTTCAGGGTGAAGGTCGCCGGAGCGGGCCACAAGAGCGAAGGCAAGAGGCCGTTTTTCCTCAAGATAGACGACCGTCTCGAAGAGGTTATGGTGGAGAGCCTCCAGGAGGTGATACCAACGACCGCGGGTGTTATAGAGGCCGAGCCCATACCCCAGTCCGTAAGGCCGAAGGCAAAGAAAGAGGGCGATGTGACAACCCCTGTGCCGGGCAAGGTAACGTCGGTAAGGGTGAAGGTGGGGGATAAGGTCTCCGAGGGCGATACGGTCCTTACGGTTGAGGCCATGAAGATGGAAAACGAAATCCACACGCCCATAAGCGGGGTGGTCAAAAGGATGCTCGTAAAGATAGGGGATTCCGTCAATCCCGACGAAACGCTCATGGAA
>JACRCB010000083.1 GCA_016219165.1 Deltaproteobacteria bacterium
GAAGATAGAGAGGATAGGGGCCGCGACAGAGGAACTTAAGGCGGCCGTCAAAGTGGTCGGGGCGGCGGAGAATAACAAGAGGCTCGTGGAGGCCGCAAAAAGACTCGATGAGACCGTCAAGATATTCAGGCTATGAATTTTTTTTCAAAGGGCATTTACTGGCCGCTCGTCGCAGTCTTTCTTGCCGTTCTTGCGGGAGGAGGCTGTTCGGCTCTGAGGCAGGGCGGCGCTCTTCCGGCGGAGCCTAAAGGAGGGGCTTTTAAAAAGATAGCCGTCCTTCCTTTCAACAATATAAGCGGGAGAAAGGACGCAGGCTCAATCGTCACCAACACCTATCTGACCGAACTTTTTAAAAGCAACAGGTTCCGCGTGGAGGAGCCTGGCAATATACTTCAGTTCATGATGCAGGAACGTATAGGCACCATAGGGGAGATGGAGATTGAGAGGATAAGGATTCTGGGCAAGCGTCTTAAGGTGGACGGGGTTGTCGCCGGCACCGTTGAGGAATTCGACGACGGCAGGGGCGGCCCGCCGGTTGTCTCGGTAGTGGCGAGGCTGATAGATTCTGAGAGCGGACGCATCGTATGGTCAGGACAGAATAAAAAGAGAGGAGACGATTACATCATCATCTTTGACTTCGGCGAAATAAGGAGCGCAACCGCCCTTGCCCAGAGAGTTGTAAGAGAGATGATATCGACGATAGAATGGTGAAATCAACGGTGAAATCAACAAGGAATCCAGCCGGAAAAACAGGCGCCCGGTGTAAACAAACGGACATCCTAATATCGCGGCATTATCCGTTCCTCGCGTTCGTCCTATCGCTTTCTCTATTCTTTGTGTTTGCCCCCCAAAGGGCTGCCGCCAGATGGCCGTTTGCCGCCAAAAAGCCCTACCTCGCCAAGGTCGGAGATATTGAAATAACGGTAGACGAGTTCGTCGGGGAGGTGAATAAGCTCCATACGACCGAGCGCGTGGGAAAGGCCATTTCCGAAGAAAAGACCTTCGTGGTGCAGGATTACAGGAAGTTCCTCGATGAACTTATAAACAATAAACTTATGGCCTCCGAGGCCGTAAGGCTCGGCGCCGACAAAGACCACGCTTTCATAGACGCCATTGAAAACTACAGGCTGAATTTTTTTCTGGACCGCCTTAAAACGGACGAGGTTATAAACAAGGCGAGCGTAAGCGATAAAGAAATAGAGGATTATTACAACGAAGAGTTGAAAAAGAAGGCGGAGACGGCTTTGAGGGCTGAACCCGCCCCGCCGAAGAGCGGGGAAAAAGCCGGGGAGGCCGTTGTGAAGGCGGAGAAAAAGGAAGAGGCGGAAAAACCCAGACTCCCGGAGCCCCGCGAAAAAGAAGCGATACGGCGCGCTATCCTTGCGCGTAAGACAAAGGAAAGGGAGAAAGATTACTTCGAGGAACTTAAGCGTAGAGCCGATATAAGGGTATACGACGGCGTTTTGAAAGGAATATCCATGACCATGGAGAAGCCATGGTCCACCGCCGTTTCTACGGTTGACGGCGAGCCGATATATGCCTCCGAGGTTATCGAAGAGATGGGCAGGGCCAAGAATGAAGATGAAGAATTCAAAAAAAGCGTCGTAGAGCGGCTCGCACTCCATAAACTTATCGACAGGGAGGCAAGGAAAAGAGGCCGGGATTACGAAAAAGAGCCGGAGATAAAGAAGAAGGTGGAGAGGTTCAGGGAGGAGCGCCTCATCGACCTGTTTAAAAAAACCGCGGTCCTGCCCGTTGTAAAGGTTGATGAAAAAGAGATTCTGGAGTATTATGACGCCAACGTCGCGAGGTTTGTGGAGCCAGACAGGTTCAACCTGAGGCTTATACTGGTAAAGGACAAGGACATGGCGGATTCCCTTAAGGACGAACTTGAAAAAGGCGCGGATTTCGGCTATCTTGCCAGGGGAAGGTCCGTTGACCCGTCGAAGGAAAAAGGGGGCGAGGTGGGATGGGTGGCGGCGAACCAGTTCTCAATGGAGATATTCCAAGCGCTCAAAGGGGCGAAGCCCGGGGATATTCTCGGTCCTTTCGCCGGTGAATACGGCTATTCGATATTTCAGTACCACGGCATGAAAAAGGGCGAGAAGATACCGCTTGAACGGGTAAGGGACCAGATAGACAGGGCCATAGGAAGGGAGAAGTTCAAGAAGACCCTCGAAAGGTATATCTCACGTTTAAGGGAGACCGTTACGATAGAGATAAACGAGGAAGAGTTAAAGAGGTTCGGGGAATATAAAAGGGAGGGGAAGGATTGAGAAGTCCCGGGAATAAAGGCGCATACCGGCTCTCGCAAGCGGCCTTTTTGGCTTTCGCCGCCTGTTCGGTCCTCCTGACGGTTATTCCCGGATGTGTGGCGCCGCCGACGGTGGTGAGGAAGTCCTGCACCGATTGCCACGCCAAAGAGTACGCGGAATACAAGAAGGGCAATGTCCATAAACCCGTGCTGGACGGCCATTGCGAGGGTTGTCATCTCCCTCACGGACTTCTCGGCGCCTTGGTTTTGAAGGCCCAGGATTCCACCCTCTGTTACCAGTGCCACGAAAAAGATAGATTGGCGCTTGAAAAGGGAATCCCCCACACACCCGTTAAAAACGGCGCATGCCTCGAGTGCCACAACCCGCATTCTTCCCCGTCAAAGGGGATTACGAGGCTCGGCGGCAACGACCTCTGTTACAAATGCCATCCAAAAGAGGCGTTTATAAAAAAGACGGTCCATAAGGCGCTTGACAGGTGCGATGCCTGTCATGCCCCGCACTCGTCGGAATACGGCAACAACCTTCTGGATAGCGGCAATAAACTCTGTCTTAAATGCCATGACCCCGGAAGTTCCGCCTCCGTAAAGGCCCACTTCGATTATAATGTGGCGGATACCGACTGCCTTTCCTGCCATACCCCGCATGCGTCAAACGGGGATAAACTTACGAGAAACTTCGGCCACGGCCCGTTTGCCCGGAGAAAGTGCCAGGATTGTCATAATCCGCCTTCGTCAAAAGAGGCGCTTAAGACGGTCCTCGAAAAAGACGGCCTCTGTTACAACTGCCACAAGGGCGAAAAGGAGGCCTTCAAAAAAGGCATGGTGCATTCTCCCGTTGCTAAGGGCGAATGCGCGTCCTGCCACAACCCCCATGCGTCCGACTACAAGTATGAACTCTCGGGCAGGGAGAAAACACTCTGTTACACCTGCCACAGGGAGACGGAAAAAAAGCATCAGAAAAAATTCATCCACACCGCCGTGAAAGAGAGCGACTGTTCCCCGTGCCACGACCCCCATGCCTCGGAAAAAAAGCATATGCTGAAGGGCGAGGGGGCATCCCTCTGTTATAACTGCCACAAGAAGGACAATTTTGTCAGGGCCCTGACCCACGCTCCGGTAAAAGAGGGAAATTGCATTGTCTGCCACGACCCCCATGCCTCGGACCAGCAATACGTCCTTATCTCTCCCGAAGGGGAACTCTGCTATACCTGCCACAGCGGGGAGAAAAAAAGATTCTCTCTCGTGTCCGTGCACCCGAAGGTAAGGGAGGGCAGGTGCACCGACTGCCATACCCCCCATGGAGGGAATGAGGGGAAACTCCTTCTTTCGGAAAAGGAGAAACTCTGCTTCAACTGCCACTCCAAGATGCTTGATTCCGTGGGAGGGGAGGGGGTCCATAAAGTCTTCAGCGAGGGCAGATGCCTTGCCTGCCACGATGCGCATTCAAGCGGCAACCCGTCGCAGCTTGTAGAGGAAACCGGCACCCTTTGCTTCAGGTGCCACGAAGGCGTGGAACGCGACCTTAAGGGCGCGGCGGTCGTCCACAGTCCCGCAGAGGAGGGCAAGTGCGTTGCCTGCCATGGGGCGCATGGCAGTAAGATTAAATGGAGCCTCTTAAGGCCGGTGGAGAGTCTTTGTTATTCATGCCACGAAAAACTTAAAGAGGAAGAGAAAAAGGCGGGTGTATTTGTCCACAAGGCGGTAAAGGACGGCCAATGCCTTGAGTGCCATGCCGCGCATTTCTCCAAGACGGACAATCTCCTTATATCCGGCGGAAGGTCGGTCTGCATGAAGTGCCATGCGGATATGAAAGGGGAAAAGGACAAGTTGACGCACCGTAACATCTCTACCTCGGGTTCCGACTGTCTGGGCTGCCATGAGCCCCACTTCGGCGGGGACAAGAGGCTTCTCCACGGCGTCCAGCACGAGCCGTTTAAGAAGGAAGAGTGCAAGAGATGCCACGACAGGCTGTAAGGAGGGGCGGGCCCGGCGCCACTTTGGACAGGGCTTCTTCCATGACATTCAAAGCCAACGTGTCAAAAGTGGTGCTGGGGAAAAAGGCTGCCGGCGCATAATCCGGCGCATAATCCGGCGCACAATTCGGTGTACAATTCATTAATAGGGGCGTAACTTTTCGAGGAGATTTGAAAAGGAAAAACATGCAAGAAGGACGTATTTCCAGATACTATAAGCGCGGAGCGGGAATATACACCCTGTTTTTTTTCCTTTCCCTTCTCCCCCTGGCCCTGCCCTCGGGGGCTTATGCGGTCAGAAATACAAAGGCCCTGTGCCTTGAGTGCCA
>JACRCB010000085.1 GCA_016219165.1 Deltaproteobacteria bacterium
CGGATTTTGTTATAGTTGAAAGATTCTACTGCGGGGTGGAGCAGTCCGGTAGCTCGTCGGGCTCATAACCCGAAGGTCGCAGGTTCAAATCCTGTCCCCGCTACCAGATTTCAATGGCCGTAATGTCTTGTAACTCGAGGCATTACGGCTTTTTTGCTTAAGGGGTTACGGTGTTGGGCGCGGGCGCCCACCCGCAGAGCCTGCCCTGAACCCTGTGCTGAACTTGTTTCAGCATTGTTTCAGGGGTGGGTCGGAGTCTCTCCGCCATTTATGGCGGAGCATTTTAATCTGCTATAATTACTGAAAAAACAGATTAAACCGTCCGCGGCGGGTAATCCCGAGGGCGGACAGGCCTTTAACCGGGAGGTATTGTGGAAAAGGATTCCAAATACATACGCTGGTTTAAGGATATAAGGATAGAAGACGTGCCGCTGGTCGGCGGCAAGAACGCTTCCCTGGGCGAGATGTATCGTGAGATTGGAAGAGAGGGGGTTAGAATACCGGACGGTTTTGCCATAACGGCCGGCGCATACTGGCATGTGGTAAAGAGCGCCGGCATCCTCGATGGACTCAAAAGCGTCATGGCCGGCGTTGACAAGGCCGATGTGGGCGGCCTCGCCTTGCGGGGCAAAAAGGCGCGTGATTTATTTTTGGGCGCGGGCCTCCCCGATGACCTCTGGGCCGAGATAATGGGCGCCTATGACGGGCTTTGCGAGGAGTACGGGGCTGATACGGATGTGGCGGTAAGGAGTTCAGCCACGGCCGAAGACCTCCCTACGGCCTCTTTTGCCGGACAACAGGAGACCTACCTTAATATCCGCGGGTCAAATTCCCTTAAAGAGGCCTGCATCAAGTGTTTCGCCTCCCTCTTTACGGACCGCGCCATATCTTACCGCATAGACAATAAGTTCGACCACTTCAAGGTAGCCCTTTCCATAGGGGTCATGAAGATGGTGCGCTCGGACATTGCAACAAGCGGTGTTACGTTCACACTCGACACCGAGACGGGTTTCCGCGACGTTGTTTTTATAACGGCCTCTTACGGGCTGGGGGAAAACATAGTGCAGGGGGCGGTCAACCCGGACGAGTATTATGTCTTTAAGCCCACATTCAGAGGCGGCTGCAGGGCGATAATCAGGAAAAACCTTGGGCAAAAAAAGGTCAAGATGGTTTACGGCCTCGGCGGCTCGAAGGTACTGACGAGGAACGTGGAAACGCCCGAAGAGGACAGAAGACGTTTCTGTCTTACGGACGAAGAAGTCCTGAGCCTCGCTTCCTACGCGGTAAAGATAGAAGACCATTATTCGAAGAAGGCCGGAGAAGCCCGGCCCATGGACATCGAGTGGGCGAAAGACGGCCTGAGCGGGGAACTTTTCATCGTCCAGGCCAGGCCCGAGACGGTCCAGTCCCGCAAGGCCATGGACGTCCTCGAGACCTACCGCTTGGAGAAGAAAGGGAAAGTGATAGTAAGGGGTAAAAGGGTCGGGGAGAAGATAGCCGGCGGCAAAGCCCGTATAATCTCCGGCGCCGCCCATCTCCACTTGTTCAAACCCGGCGAGATACTCATAGCGAACACCACGACCCCGGACTGGGAGCCTGTCATGAAAACAGCCGCCGGGATAGTGACAAACCGGGGGGGCAGGACCTGCCACGCGGCGATAGTAAGCCGGGAGCTCGGCGTCCCGGCGGTTGTGGGCGCCGAGCACGCAACGGAAAAGATACCGTCCGGCCATGAGGTGACCATAAGCTGCGCCGAGGGGGACGAGGGGGTGGTATATGAGGGGCTCCTTCCCTTCCATATCGAAAAACTGGATTTAAGGGGCATCCCTCGCCCTAGAACAAAGATAATGATGAACCTCGGCAACCCCGAGGAGGCATTCGCCCTTTCGATGATTCCCAACGACGGGGTTGGGCTTGCGCGCATGGAGTTCATCATCAACAGTTACATAAAAATCCATCCCATGGCCCTTGTGCACCCGGAAAAAGTGGCCGATGAGGCCGCCCTCAGGGAAATAAACGAAATGACTTACGGCTGCGGGAATAAGGAGGAGTACTTTGTCGAAAAACTCGCCGAGGGTGTCGGGACAATAGCCGCGTCTTTCTACCCCAAACCAGTTGTGGTGCGCCTGAGCGACTTTAAGACCAACGAATACGCGAGCCTTGCCGGCGGGAAGTATTTTGAGCCGGCCGAGGAAAACCCGATGTTAGGCTTCCGGGGGGCATCCAGATACTATGACGAAAAGTACAGGGAAGGGTTCGCCCTCGAGTGCAGGGCGCTTAAAAGGGTGCGCGAAGGGATGGGGCTTACAAACCTTGTCATCATGGTCCCCTTTTGCAGGAGGGTCGAGGAGGGTGAAAAGGTCCTCGCCGAGATGGCCAAAAACGGCCTTAAGCGAGGGGAGAACGGCCTTAAGGTCTACGTCATGTGCGAGATACCGAATAACGTCATGCGGATAGACGGGTTCAGCGCCCTGTTTGACGGGTTTTCGATAGGGTCTAACGACTTAACGCAGCTTGTCCTCGGCGTTGACCGGGATTCAGCCCTCGTGGCCCATGACTTTGATGAGCGCGACCCCGGGGTGATGGAGATGGTTTCCATGGCCATACGGGGCGCCAGAAGGAATAAACGCCACATAGGGCTATGCGGCCAGGCGCCGAGCGATTATCCGGAGTTCGCGGAGTTCCTCGTGAAAGAAGGGATAGATTCCATATCGCTCAATCCAGACTCGGTAATGAAAATCACCCTAAGGGTCTTGGAGATAGAAAAAGAGATTGAAGAACTCCGCCATAAATGACGGAGATTCTTCGATGGTGAGGAAATTGTCATTTATATGGCTCGCCCGACCCATCCGCGGGCACCCACCCGAAGGGTGGGTCGGGGTCGGGGGGATTTGAAAAAGGCCGAAGACGAAGCAATCGGGGAAACAGTTTTTTCCGGCCGCGTAAGTTCAAAAAATATTCGGGCGCTTTTGATGTTTCGGTGAGTCCTCTCACCGAAACCACACGGCAAGAAAACGGTCTTTCGGCGTGGGGACACGCCGGAATATCTTTTAATATGTAGTCATGGCGGGGCTACTTTTCTAAAACAGGTTTTGCGTCTTTGTATTTCTCCATCAACCGCCCGTTTCCCGCCGTATTCTTAACGAAGATGTCCGCGACCCCGTCCGCGTATATGAGTTTCCAGTCCTGTCTCTGAAGGAGGAACCGGGACAGGGCCGAGCCGGAATTGTATATTACCCAGTCTATCTCGTATTTTTTAAAGACCTCCTCCCACCCCTGTTCTATTCGGGTTACCTTGAAATATTCTTTCAGCCTCTCCGAGCCGTACATATCCGACCTGCCGTCGAAAAAGACCCTGTACTGCGGCCATGCCGCGTAGATGATGTAGTCGCCGAACTCGTCGTTATTGAACATATTGCCGGAAAGTTTTTCTTTTTTTAAAAACTCCACGGCGCCCACGGGCATCTTCTTCCCGTCGAATTTATATTCTATCCTCCCTGCCGCGAAAAAGATGATAACCATAAGGACAGCCGCAAAAGGCCAGAGATACCCCCTTGAAGAGGCGTCTATGGAGGCGATGCCATCGGATTTTTTCTTTAAAAAGCCAGCGAACCTCCCCTCCATGCGGTTAATTGAAATGTCTGCCTGCCTTACGAGAACCGGCGCTATGACGATGGCAAAGAGGGTGATATGCCTTGCGGAGTAGAGGGCCATGCTTGTAAACAACACCACAAGAAGAACCTCGATGATGTTAAGGCTTGCCTTTGATACGGCGAATGCCGCTATCATCAAAAGAAGCAGGTACCTGAATGCCATGAGTTTATGGAAGTTCGGCGAAAGGAATTCATTGATATGGTCCATTATGAATTTATTTGAGGTCAACTTCAGGGGGAATAGAAGGATGTGGTAGCCATAGGGGTTGATTAAGGATGCGACAAGGCATGAGAGGAGGACCAATGCGAGGTTTCTTGCCTTACGCCCGCTTTTTTCCTTTTCGGCGCCCGTAAAGTATATGGAAGAGAGGATGTTTCCGGCGAGATATACCCCCGCGAGCACGATGCCGATGATGAAACCGCCGTGCAGGTTTACCCATAAAAGCATGATGGCCGGGAGGCAGTATAGATGGTTTCTGTCGTCATACTGGTGGAGGTCGAGGAGGTAATACCATACAACCAACAGAAGGAGCGAAAATATATGCGGCCGGGCAAGCCAGTGTATGCTCGAAGAGCTTATGACAAGGACCGCGATTACGACAGCCGCCAATATGCCGCCGTTGCCTCTCCTCATTATTTTAAAGAGCAGGAAATAGACCGAGGATATGAGAAAAGAGAAGAATATGACAATGCCCGTAAGGCCGAAGGCGCGGTGGATAACGGCCATTATCACTTCCGAGAGCCATTCGTGCGCCGTCCACGGGAGCGGCGGAGTTCTGAAGGAGAAGATGTCGCTTTTCGGCACCGTGAGGGTGTTTATTATGAACTCCCCGGCGCGGATGTGGTAACCCGTATCACCGTCATCGAGGAGGCCGTGGCCCTTGAAAAACACGAACATTATAAAGAGGGCAACGAAGAGGAAGTCGGCGATGGGAGGAAGCGGATTTATCCTGCCTTTCATCTGAGCCCCGCCCGGATTTTCCCGTGGTAAAACCTTATCTTGAAAAGGTCGAGGAGCATGGAAAGGGAGCCTTTGACGAGGTGCACCTTCGATTCCGGGGAGTTTTTCCACACAACCCCCGCCTCTTTTATCTTAAACCCCAGCCGGTCCGCGATAAAGAGCGTTTCCACGTCAAAGGCGAATCCGGAAAGCCGCTGCAGGTTGAATATCTTCATGGCCGCGTCCCTTTTAAAGCACTTGAACCCGCACTGTGTGTCCCTGAACCCCTTGAGGATAAACGCCCTGACGAGCAGGTTGAACGTCTTCCCCATAAGAACCCTGTGCCACGGCTGCCGCAGTCCGATTGTGGAATCCGCCGCGGCCCTCGAACCTATCACAACGTCATAACCCTTGTCGAACCATGGAAGCAGCTTGTCCATCTCCGCGATGTCCGCGGAAAGGTCAGCGTCCGAAAAGAGGATTATCTCCCCGCAAGAGGCCAGCACCCCCCTCCTTACGGAAGAGCCCTTCCCCTGATTGACCGGGTTCCTGATTATTACAAGCCTATCGTTTATTATGGTCTTTATGATATCCGGTGTCCCGTCCGTGGAGCCGTCGTCTACGACGATTATCTCATAGGCGTAGTTTTTGTTGGACAGGTAGTTTATCGCCCTTGTCAGGGTGGCATAGACCCGTTTTTCTTCATTATAGGCCGGGATGATTATGCTCAGATAGACCATAGAGGTTGCTTCGCGGAGCCTGCCCTGAACCATGTGCCGAACTTGTTTCGGCATTGTTTCAGGGCCCGCGATTACATCCTTTCGTTGTCATTGCGAGGCACGAAGTGCCGAAGCAATCCCCCCCTTGATAAGGATGAGATTGCTTCGCTCCTTTCAGTCGCTCGCAATGACAGAAAAAGAGACTCCCTCGCAATGACGGAAAGCGAGTAGAGTATAGATAAAAAGGGGCGCCATGTCCATGTAAAGTTCCGCCCAGCACCACTTTGGACACGTTGGCTTTGAATGTTACAGGGGAAATCCTGTCAAAAGCGGCGTTGGGCGCGGGGGTTATTCTTCTGGATTCCTTCCGAAAGAGCCTGCCCCGTCCCCGTATCGAGTACGGGGCAAGACTCGATACGGGGGAAGGGCTAACCCCCCGCTTTCCCTCGGTTTCGCCGAGAGGCGAGCGCGGGGACTCCAAAGACATGCCTGCGTGCCGGGGAGAATATTAGAGTTGACATCCATGAAAAATCTGTATATAGTTTGAACGTTTTCTATTAAAAGCGTATTATCTGCGGGTTAAAAAAAAAGGAGGAAAAGGAAAGATGAAGAATCTCAAAGAGTTGTGCCAGAGGCTTACGGCATGGGTTGAATCGCTTCGCAAAAGCGAGAATGGGCAGACAATCATCGAGTATGTGTTGGTTTTGGTCGTGATTGTGATAGGAATTCTTCTCCTGTGGCAGGTGAGCGGTATCAGTACCGCTATGAATGCGGCCTTGTCGAATATTTCAGCCAAGATTACTCCTTAGGCTGAATGCCAGTCTGGGGAGAGGGGCATGCCCCTCTCCCCAGACCCTTTTTAGAGGGGGGCGGCTGGGAGAAGTCTTATTGCCTGCATGTCCATTTAAGGGCATAACATCGGAAGATTACAGGCAAAAAGTATATTTTTACCTTTTTTACAGAAACTAAGAGTTATTTTATATATGAGAGACAAAGAATCCGGCCAGACCCTCATAGAGACCGTATTCGTGCTATTTATCTTACTCCTTCTTATCCTCGGGATTGCCGAGTTTGCGAGGGCGTGGTATGTGAAAAATTCCCTGAATAACGCGGCGCGTGTCGGGGCCAGGGCCGGGGCTGTTACCCCGGGCCTTCTTGCTTTGCCTGCAACGCCCTGCAACCCTACTCCCGTAAACGCGGCGGCAAAAGCCGCTTGCGATTCTCTGAGTATGTCCCCGTTGGCCAAAATCAATGTTAATGTAACTGTATGCTTAGGTCTGATAGACCCTTCAACCGGCGTCTGCACGACTGACGTAAGCGCCGGAAGCAACCCAAGCGCGCTCGATGCCGGAGACACGGTAACGGTCAGGGTTAACTCGCACTACGCGGCCGGGGTTTCCACGTTTAAGATATTATCTCCGTGGCTGACCACCCTTTACGACCTTTCTTCTCAGGCGTCCATGAGATATGAATTGTAGGGTAAATCGAGGGGGTTTGTGAGGCAACCCCCTCACATCAATCCTCTCCCCTCCGGGGAGAGGAGGACAAGAAGAGCAACAGAAGAGTTTTTTTACCCCTCTCCACTCAGGGAGAGGACGAATTAATAATCCCCCTCTCCCGGGGGCAAGGGTGAGGGGATGCTTTGGGGCTGAAGTCCCTTTCAGCGACAAATAAAAGGAGGCTTTTATGGCCGTAAGACCGAGGGCGGTTATCGTTGTAGGCATAGTGGCGGTTATTGTGGCGGGGATTGCGAGCACCCTCCTTTATAAGTATTTGAAAAGGCAGGAACAAAAGGTTAGGGAGGCCGTGGCGACGAAAAAGATAGTCGTCGCCTCCCGGGTCATTCCCGTAGGGACCGCAATAAGCGCGTCAGCGGTCGTAGGGGACGTAAAATTGTCCGACTGGCCGGAGAGGAATATGCCCGTGGGCGTATTGACGTCTTTGGATTCCGCCGCGGGCAGGGTCGCGCTCATGACTCTCCAGGAGGGCGACCCGGTTACAGAGTCAAAACTCGTGCCCAGAGAGGGCGCGGGCGTCCTTACCTACAGGATACCCGATGGGCACAGGGCAATGACGGTAGGGGTTGATAAAGTCTCCGGGGTTTCGGGGTTTATTTCCCCCGGGAACATGGTGGACGTCGTTGTTACGACAAAGCCGGAGGGGTACAGGGAAGACGTAAGCAAGATATTCCTCCAGAATATCCCGGTGCTGGCGACCGGCCACGTGATAGAGAAGAAATCCAGCGGAGAGCCTGAAGACGTCCCGACCGTAACGCTCGATGTTACGCCGGAGCAGGCCGAAAAACTCGCGCTCGCCTCCACACAGGGGAGACTCCAGATGATACTTAGAAGGGCCGGGGATATAAATGAAGTAAGCACATCCGGCGCGACCGTTACAAAGGTCATCGCCTCTTCCGGGGCCGCGGCCAGGAAACCGGTTGCGGGCGCGGGAAAAGGAAAATCGAGGGGCGAGAACGTCGAGGTCTTGAGGAGCATAAATAAGAGTGTAGAGACCTTCAGGGGCAAAGAGGAGGGGTTATGATGAAGAAATTGCCGTTTTTCCATGGTCATTGCTGGCGAAGTGTCGTCTCCATATCGTTTCTCATGGTCTTCTTCTCATGCGCCCTGTTCCATGACGCCATGGCCGCGGTTCCGGTAGAGGTGTCCGTAGGCAAGGGGAGCGTTCTGACGCTCAAGAAAAAGAGCGAAAGGGTCTCCATATCCGACCCCGCGATAGCCGATATCATCATGATTTCCCCGGCCGAGGTCCTTATAAACGGGAAGAAGGTCGGCACCACGTCCCTCATCGTGTGGGATAAAGAGGGGAATAAGACGTTTTTCGACGTGCATGTCATAACGGGCGATATCGCAACCCTTATAGAACAGATAAAAAATATCGCGCCGGACGCCGATGTAACGGTTGAAATGGCCGGCGATTCGGTCGTCCTGAGGGGCGAGATAAAGGACGAAGAGACCATAAAGAAGCTGGCCGCGATAAGCGGCGCCTATGCGCCCAAGGTCATAAACTTCCTGAGGGTGAAAGAGCCCCAGCAGGTGCTTTTAGAGGTCAAGGTCGCCCAGATAGACAAGAATAAACTTAAAGAACTGGGCATAAGCACGCTCGTGAAGGGCTCTACCGCCGAGGGCACGGGCGGGTTGATTGCCACACCTAAAGGCACTCTCGGCGGCGCGGCCGGGGTTGACATGGGCCCGAGTATCGAGGGGTTCGACCTTGCGAAAGTAACCCCTGAGATAGGGGTGGCGCATTTCCCGAGCGGGGTGGCGCTCTTTATAAGGGCGCTGCAGGAAAAGGGGCTTGCAAAAATCCTCGCGGAGCCAAACCTCGTTGTGAGGAGCGGGGAGAAGGGCGCGTTCTTGGCGGGCTCGAAGGTGCCGGTGCAGCAGGTTACGGGCGCGGGCGCGACGGCGACCGTTTCCATAGCCTTCGAGGAAGTCGGGGTTAAGTTGAACTTCGCTCCCGAGGTCTTGGAGGAAGGAAGGATACGGCTTAAGATAGACCCGGCCGAGGTATCGAACATCGTCCGTTACATCGAGTTTGAGGGCGGGGTCGTGGCGCCCGAGATAGACACGAGAAGGGTGAGCACGAGCGTTGATTTGAAAGAAGGGGAGAGCCTGGTGCTCGCCGGGATGCTCTCCGAAGAGACAAAGAAGAACTTGAGGAAAATCCCCCTCTTCGGCGATATCCCCATCCTCGGCGCGCTCTTCCGCTCTACAAAGGACGAACTGGATAAGACGGAACTGGCGTTTTTCATAACGCCGAGGCTTGTAAAACCCCTTCCTCCGGGCCAGAGGCCGGAGCTGCCCGGAGCAAAGTCTCCCACGCCGGAAGAAGAGAGGGAGTTTAACTGGATACCCGTGCCCGTTCCTTCGTCAGGAGGGGGAGAGAAGGCGCAGTAACCTGACGGGCAACATGCATGGCAGACCTTCAGGTCTGCGACTGTCATTGCGAGGGAGCCCCTTCTCTCTGTCATTGCGAGCGAAGCGAAGCAATCCCCGCGCAAATACGCAGGGCTAAAGCCCTGCCCTACGGAGGGGGTTATTCTTTTGGATTCCTTCCGAAAGGAAGGGCTAAACCCCCGCTTTCGCGGGGACTCCAAGGACATGAGGACATGAGGGAAACGCCGGATGGGCGAAAAAGGGATTGCCCTGATTCTGGTGATATTATGGCGAGTGGGAATATCAGATGAAATTCCTCATCAAACATAAAAACAATCAGCGCGGCATGGGGGAGAAAGGCGTCGCCATCATACTCGTTGTGATTGCCTTTGTCTTTTTCCTCGCATTCTTTCTTCTCTTCCTCGATTTCGCGTATGTTTACTATGTGAGGGGGCAACTGCATAACGCGGCTGACGCGAGCGCGCTCGCGGGAGCGGCGAAGATTGCGGCAGGCCCTTGCACTGCCTCCCAGACCGACGCGATAAACGAGGCGGTCGCCTTTGCGGGGAAGAATACCGCTGGAGGCGGGACTCCGGCAAGCAGAACGGTTTCTCTGGACACCACCCAGACGGGCGACGGCGTTTATACGGACATAACCTTCGGCGACTGGAATGGGACGGCCTTCTTACCCTGCCCGGACGCGACCTCTGTCAACGCCATACAGGTAACCGCCCAGAGAACGGCTAACTACCTCACGGGCGACTTCGGCATCGTCTTCGGTAAACTTCTTAATAAAACCACGGTGAAGATAGGGGGATTGGCAATAGCGGCAAGCGGGGGCGGGGTTGCGACAATGCCCATCCCGTTATGTTTGCCCACGGTTAGCGGAAGCGAGGGACAGACCAATTTTGCCAGCACGTCCTGCCCGGGGAAAAAATATATTTTCAATCCGGCC
Organism: Deltaproteobacteria bacterium; assembly: GCA_016219165.1. Lineage (GTDB taxonomy): Bacteria > Desulfobacterota > GWC2-55-46 > GWC2-55-46 > DRQE01 > JACRCB01. The sequence goes on from JACRCB010000085.1 coordinate 10,164, forward strand.
GGGGTGGAGCACTGCGAAACCGGAGGGGGAAACGTCTGGGATACATATCCGCCCACATCGAATCCAGATGAACCGAACGGCAACAGGATAAGGGATTATCTCCATAATCCCCAGCATGTAAACCTTTGCGGGAAATGCATAGATACGACACAGGGAAGCGATTTCCCCCTGTCGGACATCGGTCCGGGCGGCTCGAACAAGGGCCTCAAGGGGATATTCGAGGACAATAAAGGCGATGCTACCGATAAGAACGGAGTTCCTATTGTAAGGACTCCGGGTGGGGCAACGGTGCAGGGGTGGAAGGTGCTGGTCCCCATCCTCAGGCCGCTTATAGATTGCTTTGGAAGCGCCATCGCTCCGCAGTCATGCCCCGGGCAACAGAACGTCCTCTACAAGGTTGTAGGCATGTCTGACGCCATAATCACGCAGGTGGATGATCCGCCCCGGGATACTTGTCTGACCTGTAAGCCTACGGGCAGTCCTTATGAAGTCGGCATTACTATCATAGGGACCGACCCGGTCGGCGCCAACTTGACGCAATTCCGTGTCTTAAGTTGCGATAACCCCGATGATGTAAAGAAAATAGACGCGCTGGCCGGAAGGCCGAATCTTGTCAAGTAAAGTAGATACCGTCTTGGCTGTCAAGCTAAATTTTGTTCATAATTCGCGTTGAAGGGTTTTCCGGTTTTTAAAACGCCGTAGCCTCGTAGGATGGGTGAAG
>JACRCB010000086.1 GCA_016219165.1 Deltaproteobacteria bacterium
GGTCAACCATAGCCGCGTGGGCGGACGGAGTTAAAGCCCTAATCTCGGCCTGCAAATTTTTCGGCATCAAACCGTGGAAGAGCGCATGCGATATACCCACCCATGCGTCCATACCGCTATTTTTATATGACATAGAAAACCTTCCTGCCCCTAACGGGCGCGGGGAAGAAACGCCTCCCCATAAAAGGAGCGTTTCGGTTAAGAAGGGACGGTCTTTCCTTGGCCGGGGGGCCGTCCCTTTAAATATGGTTTGAGTTTAGCAAACCATCATGGGCTTGTAAATGGCAAATAGAGGAAAACTTTTAGACATGCAGGCGGAAGATGAAAAAGACGAAAACTAAAGACTCTAACCAACTCAACCTCTTTGATGTTATCAAGAGGCTCTCCGCAGAGGCCAAGGAGCAGACCACACAGGCCGGCTCGTTCAATGTTGACGCGCGCGCGCGGGCTTTACTGTCGGATGCGTTGAAGACCTCTCCTCTATCGAGGGAACTCGTCGCCGGCAGGATGAGCGAACTCACCGGCATGGAAATCACCAAATCTCAATTAGACAGCTGGACGGCCGAAAGCAAGGAAAATCACAGGTTCCCCTTTGTCTACGCGGCGGCGTTCTGCGAGGCAAGCGGCAACGTGGAGATACTGAGGCTCGCCTCCGAGATGTGCGGGTGTTATCTCTTGAAGGGCGAAGACGCCCTCTTGACCGAGCTGGGACGCATAGAGCAAACAAAGGAAAAATTGGCAAAAAAAGAGAAACTCATCAGAGAGACGCTGAATCAGCTGGGCTTCAAAAAAGAAAGGAGCCAGCCATGAACGATCACCGTTCAAGCGAAGTTACGACGGACCGCTTTATATGCCCCGTGCTCGGGTACCTGATAAACGGGAAGGAGTGCGCGGACAGAGAGAGGTTCGCCGCCTGCGGGGCTCCGGGCGCCTGCATCCCCATAGCCGCATGCACGGCGTGCGGTGGCCCCATTCCCGGGAGCGAAGCGGCCGCGGGATTCACCACGTGCGAGTTTTGCGATCGCTTTCCCGGCGTAAAGGAGGGCATATGAGGCGCTATACGCCGGTCTGGGTGATGGCATGCGTCCTAACGGGGATGCTCCTCCAGATAGAGATCGACGGATATTTCCTCGCGGACTATCGCAATGCAACGCGCCTTCTCATGGAGGAGGAGCGCGAGCGAACGGCGATTGCCACGGTCTTTTCCGGCCGTAACCTCGGGCTTGCCCCCACAGAGGCGCTCGTGATGGCCTTCGCGGTGCAGGCCTATTCCCGCGAGCGCGGCCTCGACCCCGGCCTCGTCACCGCCGTGATACTCGTGGAGAGCGACGCCAAGCCCGACGCCGTAAGCCCCGCCGGGGCGCGTGGGTTGATGCAGGTCATGCCCCGAACCGCGAAAGACACCCCTCACCCCTGCCCTCTCCCCCAAGGGGAGAGAGATTTAAGAGAGGCTTTGTTTGTCATAGATACGAATATCTGCATAGGGACGCACATCCTCGCGGACAACATCAGCCGGTGGGGTTACAGGGAAGGCATACAGAGGTATTTTTGGGGAAGCGGCAACGTGCCGGACAATGCATATCTCGTGAAAGTTTTGGACGCTATGGAGGGTCTTGATGGATAAACACGGAATAAAAGACGAGTCTGCCCCCTCACCCTACCCTCTCCCACGAAGGGGAGAGGAAGAAAAAAACGAAGAAGGCCGCGATTACACCCGGCATGTCTATCAGAACCTCATGGCCATCGTCGATGCCCTTGAGGAAAATGCCACTTTGCCCTTGACGCAAAAGGAACTCCAGAAGTCAACAGGCCTCTCGAAGAACGTAGTCTTCGACGTCTCGTGGAACCTCTGCAAAAAAGGCTGGGCAGAGGACATGGGAGACGGGAGCCTGAGGCTCAAGAGAACCCAAAACGACAAGGACTCATGGGTCGGCAGGATGGTGCGCCGCGCGGTCAGGGACGCCTACGGAAAGGAGATAAAAGCGGAAGATTCGGCGGAATGAAGAACCATTTGACAAACATACAGCCCCTTGATAATATCGAAACTGTCAGAAGTTTCTTGAGGGGCTGCCCCCTGCTTTCGCATAGATGCGGAAAGGGGTGTTTTAGCTTTAGGGCGCTTTGCATGGGCGTATGGCCATACGCCCGTCAAGCCCGAGTGTCTCCATATCGCGAGGTATGGGGGTGGTCTCCTCAAGAGCCACTGACAACACTCGGGCTTTTTCTTTTGCCCGGACGTCAAAAAAACTTGAGGAGGTACCTTATGGGTATCTATAAAAAGGAGGTCCGTCCGGATCTCGATGGTCTGCTCGACTGCGTTGGGAAGCA
>JACRCB010000088.1 GCA_016219165.1 Deltaproteobacteria bacterium
AAGAGTTATAATAGCCCGTATGGTCCGCAAAAGGCCCTTCCATCTCCATCTCCCCGCCCCTTATCTCCCCTTCGAGCACTATCTCCGCCGTTGCCGGGACCTTAAGGGGAACGGTCTTGCATTCCACGAGTTCCACCGCCTTCTTCCTCAAGACCCCCGCGAAATGAAATTCCCCTACGTCCTCCGGCACCGGGGTAACTCCCGCTATCGTAGTCGCGGGCTCGCACCCTATGGCGACCGCGACGGGCATCGGCTTTCTTGCCTCCTCCCAGAGCCTGAAGTGCCTCGCCCCGCCCCTTGTCTTGAGCCATCGGACGATGGCCCTCTTTCCATCGAGGGGCTGCATCCTGTATACCCCCACATTAGACGGGCCGCCGTCCGGGGCCTGCGTTATTATAAGCGGCCACGTAATCAAGGGGGACGCGTCCTTGGGCCAGCACTTTATGATAGGAAGCATTGAAAGGTCGGCATCGTCCGTGAGAATAACTTCCTGACACGGCCCGTGGTTTACCGTTTTCGGGCCGAGGTTCAAGATGGAGCCGAAAAAAGGTATTTTCTTTATCGCATCCCAAAGCCCTTCGGGGGGCTTCGGCCTCTGGAGATACGCTATGAATTCCCCCAACTTTTTAAACTCTTCCTCGCCGCATCCAAGCCCCATGGCAACCCTCTCCCTTGTGCCGTAGAGGTTTCCCACAACGGGCATTCCATACCCTTTTACATCCTCGAATACGACCGCCGGCCCGCCATTTCTGACAAGACGGTCGAGTATCTCGGCGACCTCAAGCTCCGTGGTCACCCGGGCCCTTACCCTCTTTAAAAGCCCCTTCCCATCGAGTACATCCAAGAATTCCCTCATGTCCCTGAAAGGCATAATCCCCCTTTAACCGTTCATGTCCGCGATTATCGAAAACAATATCAGAAAGCCGACTACGGCATTACCGACGAACCCCCTGAATGCGGCCCGGTATGCGGGGTTCTTCTTCAATCTGAAGACTATGGCGGAAAAGAGCGCATATGACGCAGCCAACCCGCCGTAGTATACGGGGCCGAGCCCCGCGGCCCAACCCGCAAACCCCATAGTGAGAATCATCGCGGAGTATAAGAGAAAAAGCGCCGCGTAGACGCTTTTACCGAAGAATATCGCGGTAGATTTTACCCCGGCCTTTATGTCGTCGTCAATGTCCATGAGCGCATAGATTGTATCGTACGCCATGGACCAGAATATGTTCGAGACAAATATGAGTATGGCCGGGATTCCAACCGTCCCCTCCACGGCGGCCCATGCCATAATCGCCCCCCAGCCGAACGCCGCGCCCAAAAACGCCTGAGGGAAGAAACTCACCCTCTTGGTAAAGGGATAGACGAAGGCGAGTATTACGCCCACGAATGAAAGGGCGAGCGCAAGGCGGTTAAGGAATAAAACGAGAGCGAACGCCATTGCGGAAAAAAGGAGAAAGACCGCGAATGCCTCAAACGGCTTAAGTCTTCCGCTCGCAACCGGCCTTCCCTTTGTCCTCTCCACGCGCCTGTCGAACTCCCTGTCCGCGAGGTCGTTGATTGCGCATCCCGCGCTCCTCATAAGAAAGGCGCCGAGGATGAATATGAGAAGATGGAGGGGCCTGGGCCTTCCGCCTGAGGCTATAAAGAGCGCCCAGAGCGTTGGCGCAAGCACAAGGGCCGTGCCGTACTGCCTGGGCAGCCTTATGAGGTCGGATACCGCCGTAATCTTTGCAATGGTATTCCCGGTCAATTTTCCTTCACTTAAGCCCCTTAAAAAACCTTTCTTCCGCGCGAAAATCCTTGGGAATGAGGGAACCTTTTCATAAAAATGTCCCCGGCTACAAAATGGAAAAAACCTTCCTTGTATTGCCTTATGCAGGAAAGTATAGAACCTCGCCGGAATTTAATAGATAGCACAGGAGGAGGGTTAAGGTCAATGGGAGGAGGAACTTTTTTATAAAAAGGTTTTTATAAGGTCCCGCCGGGAAAAGTATTTTAAAGCCGGGACGGACCGGCGCCGCAAACAATTAAAACTTATTCTTCCTTCGGTTGTTTGCACTGCTCCGCCTTTTTCGCCCCTTCTTTTTCAGACGATTCAACGGCCTTTAAGAACGCCTCTATACTGCTTTTAAGTATGGTGGCGGTAGACCTGTTCCCTTTGCGCAGGACCTTGAGGAGTTTACCCACATATATAATCTCATCCGGGTTCAACGGCGCCAATTCCAATATGTTCTCAAGCCCTGCCTCCGCCTCTTTCCCGTAAGACAGAACCTCCTCCTCCACAGCCATGTGGCCCTTCTTCCCCGAAACGCCCTGTCTCACCATATTCCCCCTGCCGGTCAACAGCCAGTCAACGGAAAGACCATATGCGGCCGCGAACTTTATGACGAGGTTCGTCGGCATCTTTCCCCTCTTTTTATAATTCGAGAGCGCCTGCGGGGTTACCCCCAAAACCCTCGCAACAGCCGAGTCGTTCCTGAGCCTTGCCGCATCCTTCATCCTCTCGATGATATCGGAATAATTTATCTCCATCTATCTCCTCCTGTCTCCTCCTTGAAATGCTGGGAAAAACCGTCTTGAACTCAACCCCCGGCGGGGCGCCGCGGCATCGCTCCCCTTCCGGAAAAACGAGGGAACATCCTTATAACAGAAAAGAGCCGGTAAATCCAGAGCCGCTTTTATTTGCCGCCGGCAAAATCAAAAGGCTTTCTGATTTGGGCGCAAGGCGGGTCAATATGCATCGTCACAGCCGACAATCCTGCTTAAGAAAACACCCTGAAGAGGGTATGTCCGCGCCCGTGATTGTCTTAAGGAGTAAGCAGATTATAGGCTCTAAAAAACCTCATGTCAATATGATTGGGTTGAGAACTCGCCTCCCCTGCGAAAAATTCCCCGCCTCAGACTTTTTCATACGGGTCAAAGAGTTTTTTGTACTCGTCGAGCGCGAATCTGTCCGTCATGCCCGCCGTGTAGTCGCAGATAAGCCTCTCTTTGCCCACCCTGTCTATCTCGGATAAGAAATGCGGCGGGAGCAATTCCGGCTTCCTCATGTATACGCCGAAGAGCCTGGTAAGTATCCTTTCCCCCTTATCCTGCATCCTCAACACCCTGTAATGCCTGTAGAGTTTTTCATTGAGGAAACCTTTGAGTTCGTTGTTCTTCCTTTCCATCTCAGGGGAAAAACGCGCAATGGGTTTCCCCCTTCCCCTTATCTCCTCCGCGGATTTTATCCCCTCCCTTTCAATCGCGCTTCCAACCGTCTCCACAAGGTCGGTTGCCTGCCGGTTTATTATCCTGACTATCGTCTGGCACTTGAGTGTTTTGAAATCCTCGCCCTGATGCGCGCCCCCGGCCTCCTCGAAACCCTCCCTCCACAGTTCCACGTCCATGAGTTCGAAGGGGTCGAGCATCTCGGAGGAAAGCCCGTCGTCGATGTCGTGGTTATTGTAGGCAATCTCATCGGCGACATCCACAATCTGCGCCTCGAGGGAAGGGGACTTATCCTTCTCATATTCCTCCGCCAGACCGGGCCTGTCGTGCTCCGAGTTATGTTTTATTATCCCTTCCCTCGTCTCCCATGTAAGGTTGAGTCCCCTGAAGGCCGGGTAGCGCTTTTCGAGTTCTTCCACTATCCTCAGACTCTGGGAGTTGTGCTCGAACCCGCCGCAGCCGTTCATGAGTTCGTTAAGAACCTTCTCCCCGGTGTGGCCGAACGGCGGATGTCCGAGGTCATGGGCGAGGGCTATCGCCTCTGAAAGGTCCTCGTTCAGCCCGAGCGCCCGGGCTATGGTGCGGGAAATCTGCGAGACCTCGATTGTATGGGTAAGCCTTGTCCTGTAATGGTCTCCCTCATGGTAGACGAATACCTGTGTCTTGTACTCGAGCCTTCTAAAGGCATTGCTGTGGATAACCCTGTCCCTGTCCCTCTGAAAGGCCGTCCTGAAGGGATGCTCCGGCTCGCTGAAACGCCTTCCGCGGGAGAATTTACTCTTTACCGCATACCGGGCGAGGAGTGAAGCCTCGATTTCAGCGACATTTTTCAATTCCACGATTGACGTTCTCCAAAAACAGTCTAAAATTACAATATATCAAAATATAAAACCCCTTATAAGTCAATGGTTAAAAAAGCCAAAAAGGCATCGGTTCTCATAGCCTTAATATTTTTGGGCGGCTGCGCCTCGGTTATATCCGAAAACGTCCTTAAAGAGGTAAGGGAGGACATTACCCTGCAGATGGTTCAGGGTCTACCCGAAAGATACGCGGGGGAAAAGGTTGTATGGGGAGGGATGATAGTAACGGTAGAGAACCTCGAAGATTCCACCGTCATAGAAGTCTTTCAGACCCGGTTAGACTCAACCCACACCCCCACAAATGCCCTTACCGGAGAGGGCGGGAGGTTCCTTGTAAAGGTCTCAGGGTATCTCGATGTCTTCGTCTACCGGCCGAATAAGATGCTCACCGTGGCAGGGGTTGTCAAAGGCGTTGAAATAAAAAAGATAGGAAAGACGGATTATCCCTACCCTGTCGTTACCGCGCTCGAGATGCGCCTTTTTGAACCGCGGGCCGAACCCGAATATCCCAACCCGCCGCCATGGTGGTCATTCCCCCCCTACGAACCGTACTGGCCGTACTACTGGCCCTATTACCCGTGGTGGGCGCCGTTCCCGCCGTGAACCTTTTAGGGAACCTCTGAAAAAAGCATTTTTGGGGGAACCTTCGGGCACCCACCCGCAAGGGTGGGTCGGAAAGTTTCCCGCTTCCCGTTGCAATGCTTCGCAGCAACGGGAGCCCTGCCCCTCCAAAGACTTTTAGGGTGGGCTGTGCCCACCAGAACTGAAAATTTTTGGAGAGAGTTTGAGAGAACCTTTTTACG
>JACRCB010000089.1 GCA_016219165.1 Deltaproteobacteria bacterium
AGAAAGTTTCCCCCAGACCCCCTCCAAAGACTTTTAGGGTGGGCTGTGCCCACCAGAACTGAAAATTTTTGGAGAGAGTTTGAGAGAACCTTTTTATAAAAAGGTTCTCTCAAGATACTTTTTCAGAGTTTCCTTAGACGGGTTGCGAGGCGTTTGTCAAGGTTGCGCGGGACAGCGCCGGAACCTTTTTCTTATAAACAGAGGAGGTCGGTCCATGAGGGTCGGGATGCCTTTGACAAAATTTCTCCTCGAAGAGCAGAGGAGACTTCCCCATTCAACCGGCAATTTTACCGGGCTCTTCTCGGACCTGCTCGTTGCGGCAAAGATAATCTCGAGGGAGGTTAATAAGGCGGGGCTCATAAACATCCTCGGAGAGGCCGGCTATTCGAACGTTCAGGGCGAAGAGGTCCAGAAACTCGACGAGTACGCCCACTCTGCCATCGTAAAGACCATGGAGCACGGGGGGCATCTTTCTGGAATGGCCTCCGAAGAAAATAAGGGCGTAATAAAAATCCCGGACAACTATCCGAGGGGCGGGTATCTGCTCCTGTTCGACCCGCTCGACGGGAGTTCAAACATAGACGTAAATATAAGCATCGGGACGATATTCTCGATAATAAGGAAGGACTCGGCCGGGGAGACCGAGGAAAAGGATTTTTTAAAGGCCGGCAAGGAGCAGGTCTGCGCGGGATACATAATCTACGGCTCCTCAACGATGCTTGTCTACACAACGGGCTTCGGGGTGCACGGGTTTACGCTCGACCCGTCGGTAGGGGAGTTCTTGCTTTCGCACGAGAACATAAGGATGCCGGAAAAAGGGAAGATATACAGCATAAACGAGGGCAACACGAAAAACTGGTTTCCGGGGACGCAAAGGTACATAGAGGCGGTAAAAGAGAACGGCTACAGCGCGCGGTACGTCGGGAGTCTCGTTGCGGATTTTCACCGCAATCTTTTAAAGGGCGGGATATTCCTCTACCCCTCCGACAGGAAAAACGCGGAAGGCAAACTCAGGCTCCTTTATGAGGCAAACCCCCTCGCGTTCATAGTCGAACAGGCCGGCGGCAGGGCCTCTACGGGCAAGGAGAGGACCCTCGAAATCAAACCACGGAAACTCCACCAGAGGACCTCTCTTATAATAGGCAGCAGGGCCGACGTGGAAGAGGCCGAAAAGTTCTGGCGGGAAGAAAAGGCGGCCCTATAAAGGTTAGGGAAACTCTGATTAATTCTTTTGAGAGAAACTTTTTATAAAAAGTTTCTCTCAAACTCTCTTCAAAAATTTTCAGTTCTTCCCGCGAAAACCCCCCGGTTTACGGGGGGTTTTCGCGGGAACTAAAAGTCTTTGGAAAGGGGTTTGGGGGAGAACCTTTCCGACCCACCCGGCGGGTGGGGGCCCCAAGGTTTCCCCCAAAAAGCATTTAATCAAAGTTTCCTTAGCCTATCGAAAAAAGCGGCCCCTCTATATGGCTGCTCCTGCATACCGGGCACCTGCCCGGCTTTTTAAGCCTTTCCCTTTTTCTGAACTCAAACCCGCAATGTTTGCACTTCGGGGGCAGGACGTTCAGGGCCTTCCCCGCGTTTTTAAGAGTCCTTTGGATGTGTTCGAGGTGGGTATAGACCTCCTTTTCCGGAATCCCGGCAAGTTTTGAAAGTTCCTTTGCCGAAAGCGGGCCTCCTTCAAGGAAACCCGTTATGCCCTTCCTTATGGTCTCTTCCCTTTGGGGCGGTTCATATTCCATCTCTTTCATCTCAGGGATTATAAAACCAACTCGCCTCCTTGCCAAAGGAAATCTTATCTGATAGCCTTGGGTTATGACCCTCGAAGAACTCGCCAACAGAATCGACTGCTCGCTCCTCAGGCCCGATGCAACAAAGAGAGATTTCGAGAAACTTCTGGAGAGGGCAATAAAATTCCCATTCGCCTCCCTCTGCGTGCCGCCCTCTTATGCCGGGTTTATCTCGAAACTCCTTAAGGCAAGGCTTAAGGTTTGCGCGGTCGTGGGATTTCCGCTCGGGTATCAGACAAAAGGGGCCAAAGTTTTTGAGGCAATGGAGGCGGTCCAAAACGGAGCCGGGGAGATAGACATGGTCATGAACATTTCAGCCTTCAAATCGGGCGAATTTATTGCGGTGGAAGAAGAGATAAGGGCGATAGTTTCCGCCTTGCCCCGGACTGTTGTAAAGGTCATAATAGAAACCTGTTATCTTACGGACAGGGAAAAAGTCTTGGCCGTTGAGGCGATTGTAAGGGCGGGCGCGCATTTTGTAAAGACCTCTACCGGGTTCGGCCCGAAAGGGGCAACGCTCGGGGATGTGCGACTGCTTAAAGAGGCGGCCCGGGGAAGGATAAAGGTCAAGGCGGCCGGGGGGATTAAAACACTTAAACACGCCCTGACAATGCTCGGGGCGGGCGCGGACAGGCTCGGGACGAGCCATGGGATAGAGATGGTCGAGGGTTACAGAACAAGCGCCCTGCCCTGACAC
>JACRCB010000091.1 GCA_016219165.1 Deltaproteobacteria bacterium
AGCCACATGATGAACGCCGTGCCCGAGGTAAGCGTTATGGCGGTCATTACCCTGAATGCCCAGCCCGGCATGATGACAACCGCCTCTTGAGCCGGCCCTGTCATCCTCTCAAGGCCCATGCTTATCATCAAGCCCTGGATGATGCTCAAACAAACCGTGAGATACCTCGTATACTCCGTTATCCTCAGTCTGCCCTGCTCGCCCTCCTTTGAGAGTTTTTCCAGTTGGGGCACGACGACGGTCAGAAGTTGAAGTATTATCGAGGCGCTTATATACGGCATTATGCCGAGGGCAAATACCGAAAAATTCTCAAGCGCCCCTCCCGTAAACATAGTCGCAAAATCAAGGAGCGTGCCTCTGGTTCCTTTGAAAAAACCGCTCAACGCCGCGGCATCTATGCCCGGGGTGGGTATGAATACCCCGAGTCTGTAAACGCCGAGGAGTATGAGGGTAAACAATATCCTTTTGCTCAACTCGGGGATATTTGCTATCCGCGCTGAAAGATTGGAAGCCACTGGCTTAAAGACCCTCCGGAGTTTCCGATATATTTTGGGGGTTGCCCGGCTCCGCCGGAAAATTACGGGACGACTTCAACCGTCTCCACCCTTCCTCCGGCAGCCTCTATCTTGGACTTCGCCTGTGCGCTGAAGATATCCGCCTTCACCGTGAGGGGTATCTTTATATCCCCGCTGCCGAGTATCTTGACCGGCCTCCTCTTATTCTTCAATAGGCCCTTCTTTACAAGCATTGCCATGTCGACGGTATCGCCCGAAGAAAACGCCCCGGCAAGGCCGCCGACGTTCAGGATAGAATACTCTTTCTTGAATATGTTCGTGAAACCCCTCTTGGGAAGCCGCCTCTGAAACGGCATCTGCCCGCCTTCAAACCCGACAAGGCCCTTTTTCCCTCCGCTTCTCGCGCGCTGGCCTTTGTTTCCCTTGCCCGCGGTCTTGCCCCAGCCGCTGCTTTCCCCCCGGCCAACCCTTTTCCTTTTCTTTGCCGCCCCGTGCGGGGGCTTAAGTTTATCGAGCATGCTCAAACCCTCTCCTCAAGAAACAGATTCAACCTCTATTAGATGCCTCACCTTCTCGAGCATACCTCTTACGGCCCCGGTGTCCTTCAATACCTTCGAAGAACGGAGTTTCCTCAGACCCAGACCCAGAAGGGTCTTCCTCTGCCTTTCGCTGTAACCTATGCCGCTTTTTTTAAGCGTAACCTTTATGTTTTTACTCTTTCCAGCCATATCTAAACTTCCCTTCGGGAACCTTTTCCTCCAAAAACTTCCGGATACCTGAAACATTCCCAACAACCGGCCATGAACATTCCTCCATGACCCAGCCGCCCGCCGAACTAAGAAAAATAATTCTTAACCCCAGGGTCATGCCTTGCCTGCCATCCCCCTCATCTGGACGACATTCTCGGGGTTCAGGAGATTCCTCAACCCGTCTATTGTGGCCTTGACCATGTTGTGGGGGTTATTTGAACCGAGCGATTTTGTCAGGATGTTGCGCACTCCTGCGCTCTCTACCACTGCCCTGACTCCCCCGCCTGCGATTATGCCGGTACCCTGAGAAGCCGGTTTGAGAATGACCCTTCCGGCGCCGTGGCGCCCGACGATAGAGTGGGGTATAGTATCGTTTACTATGGGGACTTTAAAGAGGCTTTTTTTGGCCTGTTCAACGGCCTTTCTTATGGCATCGGGAACCTCGTTAGCCTTCCCGAGTCCGCACCCCACATAGCCTTTCCCGTCCCCGACGACAACGATAGCGTTGAAACTGAAACGCTTGCCCCCCTTGACAACCTTCGAGACCCTGTTCAAGTAAACGAGTTTGTCCTTCAACTCCAACTTGCTTGCATCGACCCTGTCCAAACAAAGACCTCCTTGAATTTTTCCAGGGAAAATTTTTTTATACTCAAAAATTTATCCCCGAAGCCCTGACTCCGTCCGCCAAAGCCTTTACCCTTCCGTGGTAAAGGTATCCGCTCCTGTCAAATACCACCTTCCCCACTCCCTTTTCCTTCGCGAGCCTGCCTATGTACTCCCCGACCTTCCTCGCCGCATCGGTCTTGCTGAGTTTCGAGACCTCGTCCTTTATCGCCTCAGTCATGGTCGATGCGGCAATTATGGTCTTACCGGCCATGTCCTCGACAATCTGGGCATAGATGTGACGGTTGCTCCTATAGACATTGAGCCTGGGGCGGTCAGGGGTGCTCGTTATCTTTTTCCCCACCCTCTTTTTTCTTCTGTCCCAGCCGCTCGTTCTTTTTTTGACTACCACCATAATCTTTATGCCCCTCCGGCCGCCTTGCCGGCCTTTCCGGCCTTGAGCGTTATGACCTCTCCCTCGTACCTGACCCCCTTGCCTTTATAAGAATCCGGCGGCCTTAAAGAACGTATCTCGGCCGCAACCTGTCCCACAAGGTATTTATCCGCGCCTTTCAGCGTAAGGGATGTCTGCTTTTCCATGGCCGCGGCAATACCCTTGGGAAGTTGGTATACTATGGGATGTGAATACCCGAGCGAAAAATTGACGGCGCCCCCTTTTACCTCGGCCTTATACCCGACCCCTGTGATCTCAAGTCTCTTCTCGAAACCCTTTGAAACCCCATGCACCATGTTGGCTATGAGCGTTCTTGTGAGGCCGTGGAGTTCTTCGGAAGTCTTGGTGTCGGCCTTTTTTGTTACCTTGACAAAGTCCCCCTCAATTGCCACCCCCACATCGTCCCTTACCTGAAGCGAAAGTGTCCCCTGCGGGCCCGTGACACTCACAAGATTGCCTTCCTTCGAGACCTTAACGCCAGTTGGTATATTTATCGGCTGTTTCCCTATCCTTGACATTTTTTCCTCTGGAGAAAACCTTTTGCGGGAAATTTTCCCCAGCACCACTTTGGACAGGGCTTCCTACATAACATTCAGAGCCAACGTGTCCAAAGTGGTGCTGGGCATGTCCCCTTTCAAAAACTTCAAACCCTTTTATCCGGAAATTCCCGGAAACGCAAAAACCTTCCTCAACAACCCCCGGCTAATAGACCGAGCAGATAAGTTCCCCCCCGACTCCGGCCTCCCGAGCCTTCCTGTCCGCCATGACCCCTTTAGGCGTTGAAAGTATCGCCACCCCAAGACCATTCATAACCATGGGGATTTCGTCTTTCCCGACGTAGACGCGTTTGCCGGGTTTGCTTATCCTTTTAATCTCGTTTATAACGTTTGCGCTCGAAGGCCCGTATTTAAGCTGAATCTTTATGGCCGCGTTGGACGCGTAATCCCGTATGTACCCCTCTTCCTTAAGTATCCGCGCTATCTCGCACTTCATCTTGGAGCGGGGAATAACTACCTCGGTCTTTTTCGCCTTCAGCGCATTGCGGATCCTCGTGAGCATGTCCGCTATTGTATCGGTCATCGCCATCCTATAACACTCCGCTTCTTAGATTATACTTCTTAGATTATACTTCTTCGATTGTACTTCTTCCGGGACATTTCCCAAAGACCTCAAGATATCCTTCTCTAACGAGCCCCCCCTCCTTAGGGGCGACCCACCCTTCGGGTGGGTGCCCGCCCGCAGGTTGTGTCGGCGGGGGCCGCGTCCTACCAACTCGACTTCATGACCCCGGGCAATTCCCCCTTGAGCGCCATCTTTCTCATGCACATGCGGCACATATCGAATTTGCGGTAATAGGCCCTCGACCTTCCGCATATGGGGCAACG